>NZ_JBJURL010000039.1:0-41712 GCF_046097905.1 Pseudarthrobacter sp. NKDBFgelt
CCGGGCCGCCCGTCGGCCGGCCAGGGAGGCTGCAGGAGGGCTTCGGCGCCGTCCGCGGCCAAAAGGCGGAGGCCGTCGTCGTCATCGCTGAGTTGGTATCCGCCGTGCGCCGCGCCAAACCTTTCCACCCATCCGGCCAGCCGGCTGCCGGGAATGAATGCCGTGCGCACGGAGGCCGGCCGGGCTCCGCCGGTGGTGCGTGCGGACATGGGACGTTCCTTTACTGGCTTGCCGGACTCCCGGGAAAATCCGGAAGTGAACTGGAAGTAGCCTATCTATGTGGAAGATCTCTTCGGGCACGGCCGCGGCAATGATGATGACGACGACGCCTCCGTTGCCCCCGGCCGGACTGCAGGGCCAGGGGCGAAAGCTTCCCCAAGGGGCCCGCTCGCCGTCCGGATGCGTCCCCGCACCCTTGACGAGGTAGTAGGCCAGCAGCACCTCCTGGGACAGGGGTCGCCCCTGCGCCAGTTGGCCGCCGGAGCCGGTGCTGACACAACAGGCCCTGCGGGACCTACCTCGCTCATCCTCTGGGGGCCCCCGGGAACCGGTAAAACGACCCTCGCCCACGTGATTGCCCGCGGACGGGGCAGGAAGTTCGTGGAGCTCTCCGCCATTACTGCCGGCGTCAAGGACGTGCGGCGCGTCATGGACGAGGCCCTGACGGCCCGCGACCTCTACAAGACCACCACAGTCCTGTTCCTGGACGAGATCCACCGCTTCAACAAGGCCCAGCAGGACGCCCTGCTGCCTGGAGTCGAAAACCGCTGGGTGGTACTGGTTGCCGCCACCACCGAGAACCCGTCGTTCTCCGTCGTGTCACCGCTGCTCTCCCGCTCGCTGCTGCTGACGCTCCGTCCGCTCACCGACGCTGACATTGAAGGACTGATCCAGCGCGCCGTCGCCGATCCCCGCGGGCTGAACGGGAAAGTGGGCCTCAGCGAGGAAGCACTCGACCACCTCGTACGCCTTTCCGGAGGCGACGCACGCCGTGCCCTGACGGCATTGGAGGCCGCCGCCGGTGTTGCGTTCGGGGATGCGGACGACGCAGGGGACGGGCCCGTCGCCGTCGAACTTAAACACACCGAGCGTGCCCTGGACGTTGCCGCCGTCCGGTACGACCGAGCCGGTGACCAGCACTACGACGTCATCAGCGCCTTCATCAAGTCCATCCGCGGCTCCGACGTCGACGCCGCCCTGCACTACCTGGCCCGCATGCTGGAGGCGGGAGAGGACCCGCGCTTCCTCGCCCGGCGGATCGTAATCTCAGCAGCCGAAGACGTGGGAATGGCGGATCCCACGGCCCTGCAGACGGCCGTGGCCGCGGCGCAGGCGGTGCAGCTGATCGGAATGCCTGAGGGGCGGATCATCCTGGCCGAAGCCGTGGTGCACCTGGCCACCGCCCCCAAGTCCAACGCCGCCTACATGGGAATCAACAAGGCCATCGCCGATGTCCGGGCAGGGTTGGGGAACGGCATCCCGGCGCACCTGAGGGACGCCCACTACCCCGGATCCAAGCAGCTGGGGCACGGCCTTGGCTACAAATACGCCCACGACGCCCCGCACGGCGTGGCAGCCCAGCAATACCCGCCGGATGACCTGGTGGGAAAGGACTACTACCAGCCCACGGCCAACGGCGCAGAGCGGGACATTGCCACGCGGCTGGAGCGGCTGCGCAGGATTGTCCGGGGCAAGTGACCGCCGTGCTAAGGTAGATGTTTGTCTGGCAAGGCACAGACGCACAATCTCCCCAATTTCATGTTGAGAAGGTTATGCCCTGTGCCCAGTAGCAAAAGGCAGCGGTTGGCCGATGCTCTCCATCGTGGAGGCCAGTAACACTGACACACCGCAGATATTGGAAGGACACAAGTGGCTAACAACACTCGTGCTCGCCGTCAGGCCCGCCTCTCGCGGTCCCTCGGCATCGCTCTGACCCCCAAGGCCGCCAAGTACATGGAGCGCCGCCCGTACGGCCCCGGTGAGCATGGCCGTGCCCGCAAGAAGCAGGACTCCGACTACGCCGTACGCCTGCGCGAAAAGCAGCGCCTGCGCGCCCAGTACGGCATCCGCGAAGCACAGATGACCCGCGCCTTCGAAGAAGCCCGCCGCACCAAGGGCCTGACCGGTGAAAACCTCATCGAGCTGCTCGAGATGCGCCTTGACGCCCTGGTCCTGCGTGCCGGCTTCGCCCGCACCATCGCCCAGGCCCGCCAGCTGGTTGTGCACCGCCACATCATGGTTGACGGCGTCCGCGTTGACCGCCCGTCGTTCCGCGTCGGTGAGGGCCAGCTGGTCCACGTCCACACCCGCAGCGAAACCATGGTTCCGCTCCAGGTTGCAGCTGCCGGCGCCCACCGCGACGTCCTGCCTGCCGTCCCGGCCTACCTGGACGTCAAGCTGGAAGCCCTCCAGGCCCGCCTGGTCCGTCGCCCCAAGCGCTCCGAGGTCCCCGTGACCTGCGAAGAGCAGCTGGTCGTCGAATTCTACGCACGCTAAATTCCAGCAGCGTATCCAAAGAAGCCCGTGGCAAGCGCCGCGGGCTTCTTTGTATGTAAGGTACTTGGGGGACATCTGCGGAATGCGTTTCACGCGCACTCGCCGTGATGCAACCGAACCACAGAATTTCGAGGAGATGAACGTCTATGTCTGGTGGCGATATTGCCGGCCTGATCGCTGCCGGGGTGTTTGCAGTCCTGGTACTGCTGCTCGCCGTGCCCATCCTTAAGCTGGGCCGCGTCCTGGACGAGGTCCGGACCTCCATACGGTCCCTGAGCGACGGCGCCACGCCGCTTATGGACGAGGTCACCGCCACCGTCTCCACCACCAACCAGCAGTTGAGGAAAGTGGACGGCATCTCGTCCAACGTTTCGGACGCGTCCGCAAACCTTTCCGCCCTGTCCTCCCTTGTGGCCGCCACCGTGGGGTCGCCGCTGATCAAGGTGGCAGCCTTCAGCTACGGTGTCCGTTCCGCGCTGGCCGGGCGCAAGAAGCCCGCCGCCGGCCGCCGCAGCCGCTAGATTCCGGGAGAAGAGAATGAAACGATTTATCTGGATGGGAATCGGCGTGGCGATCGGAGTGATCGCTTTCCGCAAGGTGACCGAAGTGCAGGCCAGCATGCAGTCAACGCTGGGGCCGGAGGGCCTCAACCGTTCCGTGAACCGCCTTGCCGACGGTGTCTACGACTTTGCCGACGCCGTCCGCGCCGGAATGCGCGAGCGGGAAACCGACCTGCGCTCCGCCCTCGGCGTCGAATCGGCAGACCTGGTCCGCCGCTGACCACCCTGCTGACCGGCACCGCACGTCGGAACCAGGCAGGCACCACACGTTAGAACCACACCGGCGGGCACCGTACACAACGGAACCGCTAAGCGAAAGAACCTCCGCGACGCACAGTGCGCGGAGCAAGAAGGGTACGTACACAGCTCATGAAGTCGCAGGAGATCACAAAGCGCTGGGTGGACTTTTTTGTCAGCAAGGGCCACACCGCGGTTCCCTCCGCATCGCTGGTCTCCAGCGACCCCTCGCTGCTGTTCACGGTTGCCGGCATGGTGCCGTTCATTCCCTACCTGACCGCCCGGGAGGAAGCACCCTACTCGCGCGCCGTCAGCGTGCAGAAGTGCATCCGCACCGGCGACATCGAGGAAGTGGGCAAGACCGCCCGCCACGGAACCTTTTTCCAGATGTGCGGCAACTTCTCCTTCGGCGACTACTTCAAGGAAGACGCCATCAAGTTCGCCTGGGAGCTGCTTACCAAAGGCGTTGACGACGGCGGCTACGGCCTGGCGCCCGAGCGGCTCTGGGTGACGGTCTACGAAGAGGACGACGAAGCCAAGGACCTGTGGCTCAAGAACACCGGTGTACCTGCCGAGCGCATCCAGAAGATGGGCAAGTCGGACAACTACTGGCATACCGGCCAGCCCGGCCCGGCAGGTCCCTGCTCCGAGATCTACTACGACCGCGGGCCCCAGTACGGTGTTGAGGGCGGCCCGCTGGCTGACGAGACCCGCTACATCGAAATCTGGAACCTTGTGTTCATGCAGTACCAGATCGAGAACGTCCGCTCGAAGGAAGACTTCGACGTCGTCGGCGAACTGCCCAAGCGCAACATCGACACCGGCCTGGGCATGGAACGCCTGGCCATGATCCTGCAGGGTGTCGAGAACATGTACGAGACGGACCAGGTCCGCCCCGTCATCGACAAGGCTGCCGAGCTCTCCGGCAAGGAATACACATCCGCCGAGACCGACGAAGACCCCCACCACACGGACGACGTCCGCATGCGTGTGGTCGCCGACCACATCCGGTCCGCCCTGATGCTGATCTCCGACGGCGTGACCCCCTCCAACGAGGGTCGCGGCTATGTACTGCGCCGGCTCATCCGCCGTGCCGTCCGTTCCATGCGCCTCCTCGGTGTTGAACAGGCCTGCCTGCCCGAACTCCTTCCCGCCTCACGCGATGCCATGAAGGGCGTCTACCCCGTAGTGGACACGGACTTCGCCCGGATCAGCCGCATCGCGTACGCCGAAGAGAAGGCCTTCCTGCGGACCATCGCCTCCGGAACCGCACGCCTCGAGGACGCCGTCAAGGAATCCAAGGCCGCCAACAAGCCGCTGTCCGGGGCCGACGCCTTCGCACTGCACGACACCTATGGTTTCCCCATCGACCTGACCCTGGAAATGGCCGAGGAGGCAGGGCTCAACGTGGATGAGGCCGCCTTCCGCAGCCTCATGCAGGAACAGCGCCAGCGCGCCCAGGCCGATGCCAAGGGCAAGAAGGGCGGCCACGCCGACCTCAGCGCCTTCCAGGACATCCTGGCCCAGGGTGAGACGGTCTTCACCGGCTACACCGAGCTCGACGGCGAGTCCCGCGTCCGCGGCATCCTCACCGGCGGCCGTGCGGTCCATCAGGCTTCCACCGGCGATGAAATCGAGCTGGTACTCTCCGAAACGCCCTTCTACGCCGAAGCAGGCGGCCAGGCCGCCGATACTGGCCTGATCACCGGTGACGGGTTTGTTGTTGAGGTGCTCGACGTCCAGCGCCCCCTCAAGGGCCTGAGCGTCCACAAGGCGATCGTCCGCGAAGGCGAAATCGGGGCCGACTCGCTGGTCCGTGCCGCCGTCGACCGTGAACGCCGGCACGCCGCCGAACAAGCCCACACCGGCACGCACATTGTGCACGCCGCGCTCCACCAGATCCTTGGCCCGGAAGCCACCCAGCGCGGCTCCTACAACAAGGCCGGTTACCTGCGCTTCGACTTCGCCTGGGGTGAGGGGCTGAGCACGGCCACGCGGTCCGAGATCGAGGAAGTCTCCAACCTGGCCATCCGGAACAACTTCCGGGTGGAAACCAAGGTCATGGGCCTGGCCGAGGCCAAGGCACTGGGCGCCATGGCACTCTTTGGCGAGAACTACGGCAGCGAAGTCCGGGTTGTCGAGATCGACGGCGCCTGGTCGCGCGAGCTTTGCGGCGGCACCCATGTTTCCAACACGTCCCTGATCGGCAGCCTTTCCCTGCTGGGCGAGCAGTCCGTCGGGTCGGGAAACCGCCGTGTGGAGGCCTTCGTGGGCATGGATGCTTTCCGCCACCTGGCGGCCGAGCGCGCCCTGGTCACCGAGCTCACCGACATGCTGAAGGTTCCCTCCGGCCAACTTGCAGACCGGATCGCCGCCACGCTGGCAAAGCTCAAGGCGACAGAAAAGGAACTGGACCGTCTCCGCAAGGAGCAGCTGGCTGGCGCTGCCGCCCAGCTGGTCAGCAGTGCCAAGGATGCCTCCGGTGTCAGTGTCATCGCCCACGACGCAGGACAGGTCAGCGGCGCTGACGACCTGCGCGGCCTGGCCCTGGACCTGCGGAACCGCCTCGGCTCCGCACCCGCGGCGGTGGCAGTAGCCGGCGTCGCCAACGACCGCCCCGTCATCCTGGTGGCCACCAACGAAGGTGCACGGGAGGCGGGGGTCAAGGCAGGAGCCCTGGTGCGCCTCGCCGCAGGGATCCTTGGCGGCGGCGGCGGCGGAAAGGACGACGTCGCACAGGGCGGCGGAACCGACGCCGGCCAGGTGGGCCAGGCCCTCTCCGCCGTCGTCGACGCCATTTCGCGGCGCTAATCCTCCGATGACCGATCCTGCTGCTGCCGGCGACTACCCCCACGGCATCAAACTGGGGGTGGACGTCGGCACCGTCCGGGTGGGGGTTGCCATCTGCGACCGGGAATCCATCCTGGCCACCCCGTACAAGACGCTGGACCGCAACGCGAAAAAGAACTCAGACGTCCGGGTCATTGCCAAACTGGTCCAGGAACTCGGTGCCGTCCAGGTTTTTGTGGGCCTGCCACGAACCATGAAGGGTGAGGAACGGGCCTCTGCCATGATGGCCACGGACTACGCCCACCTGCTGGTTGGCGAGCTCGCAGCCCGGGACCTGGCGGTGCCGGTGAACCTCGTGGATGAACGGCTAAGCAGTGTCAGCGCCCACCGGAGCCTGCACGAAGCTGGCATGAGCAGCAGGAACCACCGTAAAGTAGTTGATCAGGTCGCGGCGGCAGGTATCCTTCAGCACGCCATCGACATGCAGAAAGCCAGGGGAGCGGACGTCGGCTCACGCGTGACGGCGCCACCCCCTTCCGTGGACATGGGAGGCAGCGCGCCGGAAACGATGCCCGCCACACCCGGCGATACGGACCGATCTTCAGATAATGGAAGGCACCAGTGAGCCCTGCCAACATTGACGACTCTTCCAGCCCTCTGGACGCGGGGGCAGGAAGGCCGCTGACCCGCAAGGAACTCCGCGAACGGGAAAAGACCCTCAACTCCGGAGGCCACGATGCCGTTCCGGAGCAGGCATACGAGACCGGCCACGATATTCCACCGCTGCCCGCGGAACCCCCCGCGGCCGCAGAAGCAGACCCCCGGCGTCAGGATGAACCATTGCGTGAAGAACCGGCACCGCAGGACCGGGTGGAAGATCCCGTGATTCCGGCTGCTCCCGCCACCCCGCCGTCCATCCAGGACGATCACCACGAGCCGGCCCTTGCAGGGCACCACCACGCGGCGGGCGTGCATTACAGCGACGAACCCCACTACGAGGAACCCGGCTACGCAGACGGGAACGGCTACGCGGCCGGCGTGCACCAGCATGATGGGCACTATGACGGAACGCACTATGGGGACGGGCACGACGACGGAAGCCACTACGAAGAGGGGCACGACGACGGTGCGCACCACCATGAACTCCTTCCGGCCTCGGCCGCAGCAACCGTAGTGGCCAAGCCGTCGAAGAAGGTGCGCCGGCGCCGGCGTCTCCTGGCGCTGTTCCTGACCCTTGCCGTCTTCGTCACGGCTGTCGCCGTCGGAGCGCAGTTCCTCAAGCCGTTGCTTGGCAGCGACAAGCCCAGCGATTTCCCCGGCCCTGGTTCCGGAGAAGTGATGGTTACCGTCGAAAACGGTGAGGGCACCCGGTCTGTCGCCTCGAAGCTGGAAAACGAAGGGGTGGTGGCCAATGCCGATACATTCCTGCAGAGCTTCAACGCATCCGGCGGAATACTCGCGCCGGGTGACTTCACGTTCAAGTCGGAAATGAAGAACTCGGACGCCGTGAACGTCCTCCTTGGCAAGGACCAGGAAAAAGTCATCTACTTCGCGCTCAGCGCCGGTCTGCGCATTGGCGAGTCCCTCCAGGCGATCTCGCAGGGGTCCGGGATTTCCTTCCAGGACCTGCAGGCCCTCAGCAACGAGCCGGCCCAGTTCGGTCTTCCGGCCAACGCCAAGAACCTCGAGGGATACCTGGCGCCGGGGGAGCACCGCTTCCCCCTTGGCACTCCGGCAAAGGACATCCTCCAGTCCCTGGTTAAGATCACAACGGACGAACTTGTGTCGCAGGGCATCACGGACCCAGCCAAGCAGTACGAGGCCGTGATTGTCGCCAGCATCGTCCAGGCCGAGGGCGGCCAGGCGGAGTACGGGGACGTGGCCGGTGCCATCTACAACCGGCTCAAGCCCAATGACCAGACCGGGGGCTTCCTGCAGGTGGACTCCGCCGTGACCTATGGCCTGGGGACCAAGAGCTACAACTTCACTGATGAACAGCGCCAGGACAAGTCCAACCCGTACAACACCTATGCGAATCCCGGCCTGCCGCCAGGACCCATCGGCTCCCCGGGAAAGACTGCGATCGACGCTGCCGCCAGGCCCAAGACCAACGACTACCTCTACTGGGTGACCATCAACCTGGACACCAAGGAGACCAAGTTCTCCAAGACACTTGATGAGCACAACCGCTACGTGGAGCAGTACAATGCCTGGTGCACGGCCAACGTGGGACGTTGCACGTGAGCCTTCGGGCTGCCGTCCTGGGCCATCCGATAAGCCACTCAAAGTCCCCGGCACTGCATCTGGCTGCCTACGGCCAGCTTGGGATCGGGATCAGCTACACGGCAATCGACGTCACGGAGCAACTGCTGCCATCCCTGATGGGGCAGATCCGCGACCAGCCGGGCTGGCGCGGCCTCTCGGTCACAATGCCCTTGAAGACGGCCATGCTCGGGCAGGTGGATGAAGTCCGCGGGGTGGCCAGGACCCTGGGCGTGGTCAACACCGTCACGTTTGAGGAGGACGGCGGCACGCGGCGCGTCGTTGGCTCCAACACCGATGTGGCCGGCATCGTCAATGCACTGCAGCACGCGGGTGCCGGCGCGGCCCCGGCCGCTGTGATCCTTGGGGGAGGGGGAACTGCAGCCTCGGCCGTCGCGGCGCTCAAGGAACTCGGGGCCAGCCAGGCCAAGGTCTTTGTCCGGGATACGTCCCGGACCGCCGATGTCCTCGCCGCTGCGGACAGCCTGGACGTTTCCTTGGAGATCCGCACCCTGGCGGAGGCGGCCCGTCCCACGGCAGCGGCCGACGTCGTCATTTCCACCCTCCCGCCGCGTGCGGCGGACGGACTGGCCGCTGAACTGGCTTCCCTGAAGACCAGCCTGCCCGGAGTCCTGCTGGACGTTGCCTACGATCCGTGGCCCAGTTTGCTGGCCTCGGTATGGCAGGCCGGAGGCGGAACCGTAGTGCCCGGCCTGGAGATGCTGCTGTACCAGGCAGTGGAACAGGTACGCCTTTTTACCCGCCGCGACGATGACGTCAATGCGGCCGTCATAGATGTGATGTGCGCCTCAGTCGGCCTTCCCCGACGGGCTTTGTAACCGCCCCCCGTGGCAGGATGGAAAATATGTTGCGTTGGTTGACTGCCGGTGAATCCCATGGTCCGGCTCTGATGGGAATTATTGAAGGCGTCCCCGCCGGTGTGGAAATCACCAGCGGGCACATCGCAGACTCCTTGGCGCGCCGCCGGTTGGGCTACGGCCGCGGAGCACGCATGAAGTTCGAGCAGGACGCTGTGACCATCCTCGGTGGCGTCCGCCACGGCCTGACGCAGGGCGGGCCCGTGGCCATCCAGGTGGGAAACACCGAATGGCCCAAGTGGGAACAGATCATGTCTGCCGACCCCGTGGATCCGGAACTTCTTGCTGACCAGGCACGGAACGCGCCGCTGACCCGCCCCCGTCCCGGCCACGCGGACTTCACGGGTATGCAGAAGTACGGCTTTGACGAGGCCCGGCCCGTCCTGGAGCGTGCCAGCGCACGCGAAACAGCAACACGGGTGGCCATGGGCACCGTGGCTGCGCAATTCCTCAAGCACCTCGGCATCGAGTTGGTCAGCCACACTGTCAGCATCGCCAGCGTCACGGTTCCCGAAGGGCGTCCGCTGCCCGTGCCGTCCGACGTCCTTGCGCTCGATGCCGACCCCCTGCGCTGCTTCGACCGGGAAACCTCGGACGCCATGGTGGCGGAGGTTGATGCGGCACACAAGGAAGGCGAAACCCTGGGCGGCGTGGTGGAGGTCCTTGCCTACGGGCTGCCGCCGGGACTGGGCAGCTACGTTCACTGGGACCGGCGGCTCGATTCCCGCCTTGCCGCGGCCCTGATGGGGATCCAGGCCATCAAGGGCGTGGAAGTCGGCGACGGCTTCCTGACCGCGTCGCGCCGCGGCTCCGCCGCCCACGACGAAATCGTCAGGGACGCCGACGGCCGGATCGTCCGGACCAGCAACCGTGCCGGCGGCATCGAAGGCGGCATGAGCATCGGCGACGTCCTGCGTGTCCGCGCCGCCATGAAGCCCATCGCCACCGTCCCGCGCGCCTTGAAGACCATCGACGTCAGCACCGGTGAGCCCGCCAAGGCGCACCACCAGCGTTCGGACGTGTGTGCTGTTCCCGCTGCCGGCGTAGTGGCCGAAGCCATGGTGGCCCTGGTGCTGGCCGAGGCCGTCACCGAGAAGTTCGGCGGTGACTCGGTGGCCGAAACCGCACGCAACATCAAGGGTTACCTGGACAACATTCCGGCGTCCCTGGACTCGATCGGCCAGTAAGTGCCCCATCGCAGCAAAACCGGACCCGCAGGGCGTCCCATCGTCCTGATAGGGCCGATGGCGGTCGGAAAATCGGCCATAGGACAGCAGTTGGCGCTCCAGCTCGGAGTTCCCTTCGTGGACACGGACGCTGTTATCGTTGCAGGGCACGGTTCGATTGCGGACATCTTTGCCGGCCGCGGCGAGAACGCGTTCCGTGAGATCGAAGCACGGACCGTGGCCGCCGTCGTCGAAGCGGCCGACGGTACGGTCACCGTCATCTCCCTGGGCGGCGGTGCGGTGCTGGACTCCGGAACGCAGCAGCTCATCAGCCGCTGCACCGTTGTATACCTCGAATGCGACGCTCAAACGGTCGCGGGCCGCATCGCGCGCAACTCCGGGCGCCCGCTGCTGGCCGGGGACGCAATGGGCCGCTGGACGGCCATGTTCGCCACCCGCAAGCCGGTCTATGAGCGGCTTGCAGACATCACCCTGGACGTGCGCCACGGCTCGGTTTCCGAGCTGGGCGGCCGGCTCGAAGCAGCACTGCGCGATTACGCAGCTGCCAAACAGGAAGTTGAAAAGTGAGCACCGAATCAACAGTCATCAGTGTCACCGGCGGTTCCGCCGCTGAGAACTACGACGTCGTCGTCGGCCGGGGGCTGCTCGGTGACCTCCCCGGATTGCTGGGGGAACGCGTCCGCCGCGTGCTCGTCATCCACCCGCGTGCGCTGCGGCTGACCGGTGACACCGTCCGGGACGAACTCGCAGCAGCCGGATTCACCTCCCTGACCGCGGAAATTCCGGACGCTGAAGAGGGCAAGCACATCCAGGTGGCCGCCTTCTGCTGGCAGGTCCTTGGGCAGAACGACTTCACCCGCTCCGACGCCATTGTGGCCGTCGGGGGAGGCGCGGTAACAGACCTCGCCGGCTTCGTCGCCGCCACCTGGCTGCGGGGCGTTAAGGTCATCCACATGCCCACCAGCCTGCTCGGCATGGTGGACGCGTCCGTGGGCGGGAAGACCGGAATCAACACCGCCGAGGGTAAGAACCTCGTGGGCGCCTTCCACCCTCCGGCCGCGGTACTGGCCGATTTGGACACCCTGGAGACGCTGCCGCGGAACGAGATGATTTCCGGCATGGCGGAAGTCATCAAGTGCGGCTTCATCGCTGATCCCGCCATCCTTGACCTCGTGGAAAAGGACCCTGCGGCAGTGGCGGATCCCCAGTCCGACGTCCTCCGGGAACTGATTGAACGTGCCATCGCCGTCAAGGCCAAGGTGGTTTCGGAGGACCTGAAGGAATCCGGGCTGCGGGAAATACTGAACTACGGGCACACCCTGGGCCACGCCATCGAACTGGTTGAGCGGTACTCCTGGCGGCACGGTGCGGCCGTTTCGGTGGGCATGATGTTCGCCGCCGAACTTGCCCGCAGCGTGGGGCGCCTCAGCGATGCCGACGCCGACCGGCACCGGAGCATCCTTGAGAGCCTGGGGCTGCCGGTCACGTACCGGCGTGACCGCTGGCAGGGGCTGCTGGACGGGATGCGCCGGGACAAGAAGTCCCGCGGGGACCTGCTGCGGTTCGTCGTCCTGGACGGCGTGGCCAAACCCGGGATCCTCGATGTCCCGGACACCTCGCTGCTGTTTGCGGCCTACCAGGAAATTGCATCCTGATGCAGGGCGACATGGGAGGAACAGCTGACTGGCCGGATGCGGGTTTCCCGGGGATCCGGATCAACCCCGAATCGCTGCTGCCGGAAATCGTGAACCAGGACTCCTGCCGCGAGGCGCTGGCAGTGTCCACGGATCCCGCTGACCACATCTTCGTGCTCCTGGTGGAAGGACACGCGTCCGAGGCCGCCGAACTGCTCGCAGAAGCCCGTTTCAAGGATCCGGAATCCTTCCGCCTGCGTGCCTTCGAGGCTGAAGTCCTCCGTGTCTCCAACCGGCTGGACCGGGCCGTCGAGCTGTTCCGCCAGCTCCTTGCAGAGGTGCAGGGAACGCCGCGGGAGGCCCTTGTGTGGCAGTTCCTGGGCAAGACCCAGTACAGCGCCGGGCAGACGTCCGCGGCCGTTGAATCCTTTGCGCGGGCCCTGGACCTTCGGGTAGCACAGTCCGCCGATGCGGCGCAGATCTACTCATCCACAGTGGCGCTGCAGCGTGCGCGGGACGTGCTGGAGCTCGCCTGCTGACGCTGCCTGCAGCCCGGTTGGAGGGCGGCTTGGGGGCTGGGCCGAAAGGTGCCCGGAATTTACCGGTAGAATGGTTCTTGAATTTTTAACTCCCCGATTTTTGACAAACACGCGCTGGCAGTCCGTTTGGCCTGTCTGCCCGGCATACAACGTCTGACAACGCGACCAGACAGAGAAACCAGAGGAAACAGTGGCAACCACTAACGACATCAAGAACGGAACGGTCCTGAAGCTTGAGGGCCAGCTCTGGAACATCATCGAATTCCAGCACGTCAAGCCTGGCAAGGGCGGTGCTTTCGTCCGCACCAAGATGCGCAACGTGATGTCCGGAAAGGTCGTGGACAAGACGTTCAACGCCGGGCTCAAGATCGAGACCGCCACCGTGGACCGCCGCGACTACCAGTACCTGTACCAGGACGGTGCGGACTTCGTGTTCATGGACACCTCCGACTACGACCAGATCACGGTCTCCGGCGCCACCGTGGGCGACGCCACCAACTTCATGCTGGAAAACCAGATGGTCAACATCGCCATCCACGAGGGCAATCCGCTCTACATCGAACTGCCCCCGAGCGTTGTCCTGGAAATCACCTACACCGAGCCGGGCCTGCAGGGCGACCGCTCCTCCGCCGGCACCAAGCCCGCAACCCTGGAAACGGGCTACGAGATCCAGGTCCCGCTGTTCATCGAGAACAACACCAAGGTCAAGGTGGACACCCGCGATGGCAGCTACCTGGGCCGGGTTACCGAGTAGTGAGCGCCCGCGGTAAAGCCCGTAACAGGGCACTGGATGTTCTTTTCGAAGCCGAGCAGCGCTCGGTTTCGGCTTTTGACGTGATCCGTTCGCGGCGCGAAAAGGCTGACCAGGTGGTAAACCCGTACACCATCGAAATCGTTGAGGGCGTTGTTTCCCACCAGGCGGCGATCGACGAGTTCCTGGAAACGTACTCCCAGGGCTGGAGCCTGGAGCGGATGCCTTCCGTGGACCGCATTATCCTGCGCATCGGCACGTGGGAGCTCCTGTACAACGACGACGTCCCGGACGGCGTCGCGGTCAGCGAAGCTGTGGCGCTGGCGAAGACCCTGTCCACTGACGAATCGCCGCAGTTCATCAACGGGCTGTTGGGCCGCCTGCAGCAGCTGAAGCCGTCGCTGCTCGCCTGAGCATCACCAACACACGGCAACACCAGGAGGACCGGCCGCCACGGATGTGGAGGCCGGTCCTTCCCCCGTTAAGGCCCGCATGGCGGGACCTTCGGCCTGTTCAGTGTGCGACGGCGGCCCGCAGGGCCAGGATGCGCTGCAGCTGCTGCCGCTCCTCAGCCTGTTGCAGCTGCACGTCGCGGCCGCTCAGTATGCGCTGGCGAGTGTTGGCCAGCCGGGTGGCGGCTTTCAGGAATTCCCTCATCTGCCGTTTCCTGCCATAGCTCCCAGCCCAGTTCAGGGCAGTGCGCCGGCCGCCCAGGGTGGCCATCAGCTCCACCTCGGCCGGCGTGAACCAGCCGGCGGCTGAGTACTCCAGCAGGCGCTGCCGGGTCAGGCGTTTCTCCGCCACCCGCAACAGGATGATGCCGCCAATGGCGAGGAAAAAGATGGGCACCTGGACCATGAGGTATTCCGCCAGGAAGCCCTGCCCCATGCTGTTCCAGCGATTGTGCAGGAACATGGCCGGCAGCAGCCCCACGAAGAAGGCTGCCACCGAGGCACCCGCATGCCAGCGCCGGGCCGCGAACCCCATCACCAGGCCCGTGGTGCCTGTGAAGATGGCGTGCGCAAAAGGCGACATGACGCCGCGGAGGAAGAAGACCTGGGCAAAGTCGCCGGCAGGATCCGCGGACTCCGCAACGGCCCGGCCGAAGTACAGGATGTTCTCCGTGAAAGCGAAACCCCCTGCGATGGTGAACGCAAACACCACGCCATCCACCGGTCCGTCAAAGTGCTTCCTCGCCATCAGGAGGAGTATCAGCAGCCCCAGGGATTTTGCGAACTCCTCCACGATGGGCGCCTGCACCGTGGCCATGTAGGCCTGGAGGTCGGCTCCGTCGGAAAACTGGAACGCCAGGACAAAGAACGGCTGGATCAGCAGGGTTACTGCAATGGATACCGCAGCGCCCCAGGTAAACGCGAAAAAGAGGAGCCGCTTCGGTTCAGGTTCCCACTTGTCAATGATGTGCACGGCCAGGAGAACCACCGAGAGCGGAACCAGGGACGCGAGGAATCCCACCAGGAACCCGGCCGGCCCGGTGTTGGACAGCAGGAACGGGACCACCAGGAACAAGCTGAGGAAGGCAAGGGTGCTCCCGCCGACCGTCAACCCCACCAGGCCGCTGCGGGACCGGCCGGCCTTCATCACGGCTCCCTGGACCTGCGGCGGCACTAGCGTGTCCACGGGCCTGCCCACGTGTCCCGGCGCGGGGCGGTAGTTCCCCGGCTCCACATGCCCCATCCAGCTGGGGTTCGCTTCGCCCGGAAGCGGCGCAGTTCCCCGCAGCCTGGGATCGTCGGGCGGCCCGGAGGAAGGGTGTGGCGGATTCATCGGCATAACGACAGCCTAGGTGCGGGCCGCTGCGCCTCCAAGGACAGCGGCGCCGGGCCGCTGCAGTGTGATCAGTACCGCGCCCTCCCGGCACAGGCTGCGGGAAACCCGTGTGGTAATTTTGAGACGCACATAATCCTTTTTTAATTCCGTCCTGTGAGGCGGGGAAAGGGGAGACGAGCGTTGACTTCTGTCACCAGCGCACCGGTTCCAGCCAGGGTTGTCCTCAGCCAGGCGGACATTGACCGGGCCCTCACTCGTATCGCCCATGAGATCCTTGAAGCCAATAAGGGTTCGCAGGACCTCGTCCTGCTGGGCATCCCGCGCCGCGGTTACCCGCTTGCATTGCGCCTCGCCGAAAAAATCGCCGCCGCTGACAGCAACGTTGACGCTGCCGCCATCGTTGGCCAGCTGGATGTCACGATGTTCCGCGATGACCTCTCCCACCAGGGGACAAGGCCGCCGTACCCCACCAAACTGCCCCGGACGGGCATCGACAACAAGGTGGTTGTCCTCATTGACGACGTCCTGTACTCCGGCCGCACCATCCGCGCCGCCCTTGACGCGCTCGTCGACCTCGGCCGTCCGCGCATCGTCCGGCTCGCTGTGCTGATCGACCGCGGCCACCGCGAACTCCCCATCCGGGCCGACCACGTGGGCAAGAACCTGCCAACATCATCGGCGGAAAAGGTCCGGGTCCGGCTGGCTGAGACCGACACAGCCCCTGGCGGCACGCCGGTCAACGAGGTAGTTATCGAGGGCCGTTCATGAAGCACCTGCTCTCCACCGAGAACCTCAGCCTCGCCAATGCCATCCGTATCCTGGACACCGCCGAGGAGATGGCAGCGGTAGGCGACCGCGAGGTCAAGAAGCTCCCGGCGCTCCGCGGCCGCACCGTGGTGAACCTCTTCTTCGAGGACTCCACCCGCACCCGGATCTCCTTCGAAGCCGCCGCCAAGCGGCTCAGTGCGGATGTCATCAACTTCGCGGCCAAAGGCTCCTCGGTGTCCAAGGGTGAGTCCCTGAAGGACACCGCCCAGACGCTGTCCGCCATGGGAGCGGACGCCGTCGTCATCCGTCACTGGGCCTCCGGCGCACCGCACCGCCTCGCAGCCACGGACTGGATTGACGCTGCCGTGATCAACGCCGGCGACGGCACGCACGAACATCCCACCCAGGCCCTGCTGGATGCGTTCACCATGCGCAGGCACTGGGCGCGCCTGGCCGGCACCGGTTCCGAAGGCGCGGACCTCAAGGGCATGCGGGTTGCCATCGCCGGGGACGTCCTGCACTCCAGGGTTGCCCGTTCCAACGTCTGGCTGCTCCGTACGCTCGGGGCGGAAGTGACCCTGGTGGCCCCGCCCACTTTGCTGCCCATCGGCGTCGAAAAGTGGCCCTGCAAGGTCAGCTACAACATGGACGACACCCTTGAGCAGGGCGTCGACGCCGTGATGATGCTGCGGGTCCAGGGCGAACGCATGAACGCATCCTTCTTCCCCAGCACCCGTGAGTACTCCCGGCGGTGGGGATTCGATGACAACCGCCTGAAAGCCCTGGACACCCTGGGCATGAAAAACACCATCATCATGCACCCGGGCCCCATGAACCGGGGCCTGGAAATTTCCGCGGCTGCCGCCGATTCACCCCGTTCCACCGTGCTGGCCCAGGTCCGCAACGGCGTCTCTGTGCGGATGGCCGCCCTCTACCTGCTGCTTTCGGGAGACACCCGGGAACCAGCCGCCACCCCAGCCCTGGCGTACGCCGGCACCCATTCCACCAAGGAGATCAACTGATGGCAGCCAACACCGGAACCTACCTGATCCGCGGCGCCTCAATCCTGGGCGGCGAACCGGCAGACCTGCTGATCCGCGACGGCGTCATCGCCGAAACCGGAACCGGCCTCAGTACGGAAGGCAGGGCCAACGACGTCACCGTCATCGACGCCACCGGCCTGGTGGCCCTGCCCGGCATGGTGGACGTGCACACGCACCTCCGCGAGCCCGGCCGCGAGGACGCCGAAACCGTGGAGACGGGTACCCGCGCAGCGGCCCTGGGCGGCTACACCGCCGTGCATGCCATGGCCAACAGCACGCCCGTGGCAGACACCGCGGGCGTTGTGGAGCAGGTCTACACCCTTGGCCGGGCAGCCGGCTGGGTGGACGTGCGGCCGGTCGGTGCGGTCACCGTGGGCCTGGCAGGCGAGCAGCTGGCCGAGCTGGGGGCCATGGCCGATTCCCGCGCACGCGTCCGGATGTTCTCCGACGACGGCATCTGCGTCCACGATCCCGTGCTGATGCGCCGTGCGCTGGAATACGTCAAGGCGTTCGACGGCGTGGTGGCCCAGCACGCGCAGGAGCCGCGCCTTACCGCCGGCGCCCAGATGAACGAGGGCGAGGTGTCCGCTGTACTCGGCCTCGCAGGCTGGCCTGCCGTCGCCGAGGAAAGCATCATTGCCCGTGACGTCCTGCTGGCGCAGCACGTCGGTTCCCGGCTGCACGTCTGCCACGTCTCCACCGCCGGCTCCGTGGAAATCATCCGCTGGGCCAAGGAGCGGGGGATCAACGTCACGGCTGAGGTGACGCCGCACCACCTGCTGCTGACCGATGACCTGGTCCGCAGCTACGACCCCGTCTTCAAGGTCAACCCGCCGCTGCGCACCGATGCGGACGTCCAGGCGCTGCGTGCAGGCCTGGCGGACGGCACCATCGACGTCGTGGGTACGGACCACGCCCCGCACCCCAGCGAGCACAAGGAGTGCGAGTGGGCGCAGGCGGCCATGGGCATGACGGGGCTGGAAACCGCCCTCTCCGTGGTCCAGCACACCATGATCGAAACCGGCCTCATGACGTGGGCGGACTTCGCCCGCGTCACCTCCACCGCTGCGGCGCAGATCGGCCGGCTGGCTGACCAGGGCCGTCCGCTGGAGGCGGGGGAGCCCGCGAACGTCATCCTGGTGGATCCGGCTGCCCGCTGGACGGTTGATCCGTTCAGCATGGCAACCATGGGCCGGAATTCGCCGTTCAAGGGAAGGGAACTGCCCGGCAGGGTGGTGGCCACCTTCTTCAAGGGGCACCCCACTGTCCTCGACGGTGAACTCAACACGCCGTACCCCTACGCCGACGCAGCCGCAGGCGTCGCCTGATGGAAAAAATCCTTCCGGGACTGGCGATGCTGGCGATCATCGCCGTCGTGTTTGTCCTCCTCGCCATCGGCTGGCGCAGCAGGCTCCGCCGCCAGTCCGACGTCGGCCAGCTGCCTCCCGTGCCCGCCGAACCTGGCGAGCCGATCGCCGGCGCGGAAGGGCAGTACGTGGCCACCACCACCGCTGGCGACTGGCTGGACCGGATCGCCGTGCACGGCCTGGGGATCAGGACCACCTCAACACTCGAGGTGTATCCGCACGGCGTCCTTTTTGACCGGTCGGGCGCTCCCGCCATCTACATCCCTGCCGCATCACTCACCGGCGTCCGGCAGGACAGCGGCATGGCAGGTAAGTTCGTGGAAAAGGACGGACTCCTGGTCCTGTCCTGGGTACACGGCAGCCACGAACTGGACTCCGGCTTCCGCACCCGCCGTGCGGCGGACAAAGACCGGCTCTTCGAAGCACTTCAGGAATTGATTTCTTCAGCCCCGGCGGCTGACGCCAACAGTGGAAAGTAAGACAGTGACAACAAATACAGCAGTAAACGCCCCAGTTTCCGCTCCAGTGTCAGCTCCCGCTGCGCTGGTGCTCGAAGACGGCCGCATTTTCCGCGGAAGCAGCTACGGCGCCACCGGAACCGCTCTCGGAGAAGCAGTCTTCGCCACCGGCATGACCGGCTACCAGGAAACCATCACTGACCCCTCCTACGCACACCAGCTTGTGGTCCAGACGGCGCCCCACATCGGCAACACCGGCGTTAACAGCGAGGACGCCGAGTCCCGCCGCATCTGGGTTGCGGGATACATTGTCCGCGACGCTGCCCGCCGGCCCTCCAACTGGCGCTCCGAGCGCTCACTGGACGACGAACTGGTGGAGCAGGGAATCGTGGGGATCCAGGGCGTGGACACCCGCGCGATCACCCGGCACCTGCGGGAGCACAAGACCATGCGCGCCGGCATCTTCTCCGGGGAGGCCGCCCAGGCCACGGACAAGGAACTGGTCGACGCCGTCCTGGCCAGCGCCCCCATGGAGGGCTCCCGGCTGGCCGAGGAAGTCAGCGTTGACGAGGCCTACGTGGTGGAGCCGAAGGACCACGGCTGGGAAGGCGACCCCCGCTTCACCATCGCGGCAATCGACCTTGGCATCAAGGCCATGACTCCTGTCCGCTTCGCCGAGCGCGGCGTCCGCGTCCACGTGCTGCCCGCCACCGCCACCCTGGACGACGTGAAGGCCGTCAACCCCGATGGCTTCTTTATGTCCAACGGCCCCGGCGACCCCGCCACAGCCGACGCGCAGGTCAAGCTGCTCCGCTCCGTCCTGGACGAGAAGCTGCCCTACTTCGGCATCTGCTTCGGCAACCAGATCCTGGGCCGCGCGCTGGGCTTCGGTACCTACAAGCTCCGCTACGGCCACCGCGGCATCAACCAGCCAGTCATGGACCGCCGCACCGGCAAGGTGGAGATCACCTCCCAGAACCACGGCTTTGCCGTGGACGCACCGCTCGACGGCGCCACGCAGGCTCCCGAGGAACGGTACGGACGCGTGGAGGTCAGCCACGTCAGCCTGAACGACGACGTCGTGGAAGGGCTCGCCTGCCTGGACATCCCCGCCTTCTCCGTGCAGTACCACCCCGAGGCTGCGGCCGGCCCGCACGACGCCGCCTACCTGTTCGACCGCTTCATCGAGCTGATGGAGGGCACCCGGGACGGCAGGACCGCCAACCTTTCCAAGGAGCCCGTGGACGCCGCGCACCCCGCCGGCGCGGCAACGCCGAATAATTCCGACAACAAGACTGAGGACAAGAAGTAATGCCGAAACGTACAGACCTCAAGAGCGTCCTCGTCATTGGTTCCGGCCCGATCGTCATCGGCCAGGCCGCCGAGTTCGACTACTCCGGGACCCAGGCGCTGCGCGTCCTCAAGGAAGAAGGCCTGCGGGTCATTCTGGTCAACTCGAACCCGGCCACCATCATGACCGACCCCGAGTTCGCCGACGCCACCTACATCGAACCCATCACCCCCGAGGTGGTGGAGAAGATCATCGCCAAGGAACGCCCGGACGCCGTCCTGCCTACCCTGGGCGGACAGACCGCGCTGAACACCGCCATCGCCCTGGATAAGAACGGTGTGCTCGAGAAGTACAACGTGGAACTCATCGGGGCCAACATCGCCGCCATTGAGCTCGGGGAGGACCGCGAAAAATTCAAGGGCGTGGTGGAGCGCTGCGGCGCCGAGTCCGCCCGCAGCCACATCATCCACACCATGGACGAGGCATTGAAAGCCGCCGAGGACCTCGGCTACCCCATGGTGGTCCGGCCCTCCTTCACCATGGGCGGCCTGGGCTCCGGCCTCGCCTACAACGAGGACGACCTCCGCCGCATCGTGGGCCAGGGCCTGCAGTACAGCCCCACCAGCGAGGTGCTGCTCGAAGAGAGCATCCTCGGCTGGAAGGAGTACGAGCTCGAGATGATGCGGGACAAGAACGACAACGTCGTGGTGGTCTGCTCCATCGAGAACTTCGATCCCGTAGGCGTCCACACCGGCGACTCCATCACGGTGGCGCCCGCCCTCACCCTCACCGACCGCGAATACCAGCGCCTGCGCGACATCTCCATCGCCGTCATTCGTGAAGTGGGCGTGGACACCGGCGGCTGCAATATCCAGTTCGCCATCGACCCCGCCACCGGCCGGGTGGTGGTCATCGAAATGAACCCCCGCGTCTCCCGTTCCTCGGCGCTGGCCTCCAAGGCCACCGGCTTTGCCATCGCCAAGATCGCCACCAAGCTCTCCCTGGGCTACACGCTGGACGAGATCCCCAACGACATCACGCAGAAGACCCCGGCGTCCTTCGAACCCACCCTGGACTACGTTGTGGTCAAGGTGCCGCGGTTCGCATTCGAGAAGTTCCCGGCCGCGGACAACACGCTGACCACCACCATGAAGTCGGTGGGTGAGGCCATGGCCATGGGCCGCAACTTCACCGAAGCGCTGCAGAAGGCCCTGCGCTCCCTGGAGCAGAAGGGCTCGCAGCTGGACTTCAGCTCCGTTCCCGAATGGGAAGTGCCGGAGCTCATCGAGAAGGCAAAGCGCCCCACCACCGAACGCCTGCACCAGGTGCAGCGCGCTCTCCTGGGCGGCGCGAGCGTGGAGGACCTCTTCGAGGCCACCAAGATCGATCCCTGGTTCCTGGACCAGCTCCAGCTGCTCAATGAGATCTCCCGCGAAATCCGCCAGGCCGGTGCGCTGA
Organism: Pseudarthrobacter sp. NKDBFgelt; assembly: GCF_046097905.1. Lineage (NCBI taxonomy): Bacteria > Bacillati > Actinomycetota > Actinomycetes > Micrococcales > Micrococcaceae > Pseudarthrobacter > Pseudarthrobacter sp. NKDBFgelt. The sequence goes on from NZ_JBJURL010000039.1 coordinate 21,508, forward strand.
CGGCTGACATGCTGAAGCGCGCCAAGCGCCACGGCTTCTCCGATGAGCAGATCGGTGCCCTCACGCACAACTCCGAGGCCGTGGTCCGCGGCGTCCGCCAGGCCCTGGGCATCCGTCCGGTCTACAAGACCGTGGACACCTGCGCGGCGGAATTCGCCGCCTACACGCCGTACCACTACTCGGCGTACGACGAGGAGGACGAGGTTGCGCTGCACTCCAAGCCGTCCATCCTGATCCTCGGTTCCGGCCCTAACCGGATCGGCCAGGGCATCGAGTTCGACTACTCCTGCGTCCACGCGTCCATGGCGCTGCGCAAGGCCGGGTACGAGACTGTGATGGTCAACTGCAACCCGGAGACCGTCTCCACCGACTACGACATTTCCACCCGCCTCTACTTCGAGCCCCTGACGCTCGAGGACGTGCTGGAGGTCATCGCGGCGGAGGAACGCACCGGCGGGGTCATGGGCGTCTTCGTCCAGCTCGGCGGCCAGACCCCGCTCAAGCTCGCACAGCAGTTGGCGGATGCCGGTGTCCCCATCCTCGGAACGTCCCCGGAGGCCATCGACCTCGCCGAGCACCGCGGCGCGTTCTCCCGCGTCCTGGACAAGGCGGGCCTGATCTCCCCGAAGAACGGCACTGCCGTGTCCTTCGAGGACGCCAAGAAGATCGCCGACGAAATCGGCTATCCGGTCCTGGTCCGCCCGTCCTACGTGCTGGGCGGCCGCGGCATGGAAATCGTCTACGACGAGCCCAACCTGTCCCGCTACATCGCCAACGCCACGGAGATCACCCCGGACCACCCGGTGCTGATCGACCGCTTCCTGGAGGACGCCGTCGAAATCGACGTCGACGCCCTCTTCGACGGCACCGACATGTACCTGGGCGGCATCATGGAGCACATCGAGGAAGCCGGCATCCACTCCGGCGACTCCGCCTGCGTCCTGCCGCCCATCACCCTGGGCACCAACGTGCTGGAGCGGGTGCGGACGGCGACGCGCGCCATCGCCGAAGGCGTGGGCGTCCGCGGTCTCATCAACATCCAGTTCGCCCTGGCCTCCGACGTCCTGTACGTCCTGGAGGCAAACCCCCGCGCGTCCCGCACCGTGCCGTTCGTCTCCAAGGCGACCGGTGTGCAGATGGCCAAAGCGGCTGCCCTGATCGGCACCGGCGTGACCATCGGACAGCTCCGCAGCGCCTACAAGATGCTGCCCGAGGTGGGCGACGGGTCCACGCTTCCCCTGGACGCGCCGGTGTCCGTCAAGGAGGCCGTCCTGCCGTTCAGCCGCTTCCGCACCCTGGAGGGCAAGGTGGTTGACTCCCTGCTCGGCCCCGAAATGCGCTCCACCGGCGAGGTCATGGGCATCGACAAGCACTTCGACACCGCGTTCGCCAAGAGCCAGGCAGCCGCGAACAACGCGCTGCCCACCGAGGGCAAGATCTTTGTCTCCGTGGCCAACCGCGACAAGCGCTCCGTGATCATGGGCGTGAAGCGGCTCTCCGACCTGGGCTTCGAAATCGTGTCCACCGGCGGCACCGCGGACGTCCTGCGCCGCAACGGCATCCAGGCCACCCCTGTCCGCAAGGTGGCAGAGGGCAGCAGCGCCGAGGGCGAAGGCACCATCGCAGACCTCGTCATCGCCGGCGAGATCGACATGGTCTTCAACACCCCGTCCGGCGGGGAGGCCCGCAGCGACGGCTACGAACTGCGGGCAGCGGCCACCTCCATCGGCATTCCCTGCATCACCACGGTGGCGGAGTTCAACGCCGCCGTGCAGGCCATCGAGGCGATGCGGACCTACGAATGGTCCGTCACCAGCCTGCAGGAGCACGCAGCCTCCTTGGCCGAATCCCAGAAGGCGGCTCTGCAGCGTGCTTGAGCAGGCAGTGCCGTCCGCTGACGCGCCAGGCCGGGAGTCTTTCGGCTCCCGGCTGGGTGCCGCCATGGCCGCCCGCGGCCCCCTGTGCGTGGGCATCGACCCGCACCCTGCCTTGCTGAAGAACTGGGGGCTGGACGACGACGCCGCCGGGCTGAGGCGCTTTTCGCTGACAGTTTTGGAGGCCGTGGGTTCCCTCGCTGCCGCCATCAAGCCCCAGGTGGCGCTGTACGAACGCCACGGCTCCGCCGGGATAACTGTCCTTGAAGAGCTTCTTGCCGAAGCCCGCGACGAGAAGGTACTCACCATCGCCGATGCCAAGCGCGGTGACATCGGCTCCACCATGGCGGCTTATGCCGACGCCTGGCTCCGGGACGATTCCCCCCTCGCGGCGGACTCGGTAACGCTTAGCCCCTACCTTGGCTTCGAGTCACTGCGCCCCGCACTGGACCTGGCAGCCGAGACCGGCCGTGGTGTGTTCGTCCTTGCACTCACGTCCAACCCCGAGGGCGCGTCCGTCCAGCACGTCGGGGGAGCGGACTCCGTGGCCCGCAGGATCACGCAGTCGGCTGCGGCCGAAAACCGCCGCTACCAGGGGAGCCTCGGCTCCGTAGGCCTGGTGGTGGGGGCAACCGTGGGGTCGGCCCTGTCCGAACTGGACCTTGACCTGGCCGCCGTGCGCGGACCGCTCCTGGCCCCGGGCCTTGGAGCGCAGGGGGCCACGCCTGCCGACCTCCGCACCACGTTCGGCGCCGCCTACCCGCAGGTCCTCGGCACCTCGAGCAGGGACATCCTGTCCGCCGGGCCGGAGCAGCGCGGCCTGCGGGACGCGGCGCAACGGACCCTGGACGGACTCCGCGGCGAATAGTGGTCCGTTTCAGCGGATGCATTGATTCGGGCAGCACCAAAGGGTAGTTTCAGGACAGGTCCAAGGGCGGTCGCCCCTGGACCCGTCCACCGAATCCGGGGGTGTGCACCATGGTCCTGCGGCCGTTATCCGCATCGGAACGGGCTGAGGCCCTGAACAAGGCAGCAGCAGCCAGGGCCACCCGTGCGGCGGCCAAGGAAAGCCTCAAGAACGGCGAGAGGTCTGCCGCGGACATCATCAGCTCCGCGCTGCAGGACGAGGCCCTGGCACGCATGAGGGTCTCCGAACTCCTTGAGGCGCTTCCCGGCATCGGCAAGGTGCGGGCCGCGGCGATCATGGACCAGTTGGGGATAGCGGCGTCCCGCAGGGTCCGCGGCCTGGGCATCCACCAGCGCCGCGCGCTGGTAGATTTTATAGACGAGAGTTAGGGCGGGCCGAAGCCCGCCCACCCCAAACCCCGGCAAAGGAATACGTGAGCAAGAAACCTGGACTGACAGTCCTCGCTGGTCCGACGGCTGTTGGCAAAGGCACCGTGTCCACTTACATCCGCGACAACTATCCCGAGGTGTGGCTGTCCGTGTCCGCCACCACCCGCGCGCCCCGTCCCGGCGAACAGGACGGCGTCCACTACTTCTTCAAGTCCAAGGAGGAGTTCGAGCAGCTTGTCGCTGACGGCGAGCTCCTGGAATGGGCCGTGGTCCATGGGCAGAACACGTATGGGACCCTGAAAAGCACCGTGGACCAGGCCATCGCCGAGGGCCGGTCCGTGCTCCTGGAAATCGACCTGCAGGGTGCCCGGCAGGTGAAGGCCGCCGTTCCGGATGCGCAGTTTGTCTTCCTGGCCCCGCCCAGCTGGGACGAAATGGTCCGCCGGCTGGTGGGCCGCGGCACGGAAACCCCGGAGGAACAGCAGCGCCGGCTGGAAACCGCTAAACTGGAACTTGCTGCTGAACCGGAGTTCGACTACACCGTCATCAATGACGACGTTCGCCGGGCAGCGGACGAGCTTGTTTCACTCATGGGGCTGACCCCGCACCCGCATGGAGCGCCGGAACCGTCAGCCCGCTAGAACTTTGGAGAATTCGTGTCCACGAACCTTGAAGGCATCATCAACCCGCCGATCGATTCGCTGCTCGAGGCAGCCGATTCCAAGTACGGCCTGGTGATTTTCGGTGCCAAGCGTGCTCGTCAGATCAACGCTTACTACGCCCAGCTGCACGAGGGCCTTTTCGAATACGTCGGCCCGCTGGTTGACACCAAGCTGAACGAGAAGTCGCTGTCGATCGCCCTGCGCGAGATCAACGAAGGCAAGCTGGTTTCCACGCCGATCGAAGCTGCAGAGTAAAACTGCCGCCGAACTGACTTGCTGTTGACGGAGGTCACGTGCGCATAGTCCTCGGAGTCGGGGGAGGGATTGCCGCCTACAAGGTGGCATCGCTCCTCCGGCTTTTTACTGAAGCCGGCCACAACGTCACGGTGATCCCCACCGAGGCGTCCACCCGGTTTGTTGGCACTGCCACGTGGGAGGCGCTGTCCGGAAATCCGGTCAGCAACAGCGTCTTCGACGACGTACACCAGGTCAACCACGTCCGGCTGGGCCACGAGGCTGACCTGATCGTCATCGCCCCGGCCACCGCTGACCTCCTGGCCAAGGCAGCCACCGGACAGGCCGGGGACCTGCTGACCAACACCCTGCTGATGGCCCGCGGCCCTGTCCTGTTCGCCCCCGCCATGCACACTGAAATGTGGCAGCACGCGGCAACCCGGGCCAACGTCGAAACGTTGCGCAGCCGTGGTGCGGCCGTCCTCGAACCCGCCAGCGGCAGGCTTACGGGCGCCGATTCCGGGCCGGGCAGGCTCCCCGAACCGGAAGCCATTTTTAACGCCGCCATGGCCCTGGTGCAGGGGCAGTCGGATTTCCAGCTGCCGCTGGCCGGACGCACCGTCACCATCAGCGCCGGCGGAACCCGCGAACCCCTGGATCCGGTGCGCTTCCTTGGCAACAGGTCATCCGGGAAGCAGGGAGTCGCCTTGGCGGTCGCAGCCCGCAACGCCGGCGCAACCGTCCGCCTGCTGGCGGCACACATGGACGTTGCCCCGCCGGCCGGCGTCGAGGTTGTGCCCGTGGAGACGGCCCTCCAGCTGCGGGAAGCCGCCCTTGCTGCGGCAGCTGACTCCGACGTCGTCATCATGTCCGCGGCGGTTGCCGATTTCCGGCCCGCGGCCGTCTCCGACACCAAGATCAAGAAGCGTGACGACCGGGACGATCCCGTCATCACGCTGGTCCGCAACCCGGACATCCTGCACGAACTTGTGGAACTCCGGAACAGTGCCGCCCCGGGCGGGCGGCAGCAGCTGATTGTCGGATTCGCAGCCGAGACCGGGGACAGCGACGGTGACGTCCTGGCGCATGCCCGGGCGAAGCTGCAGCGCAAGGGCTGCGACCTCCTGGTGGTCAACCACGTGGGAACGGACAAGGTCTTCGGGCAGGACACCAATTCGGTGGTCATCCTGGCCCGCTCCGGCTCCGAACCACAGGAGGCGTCCGGGACCAAAGCGGAGGTTTCGGCAGCCATCATCGGCCGGATCTCCGGTGAACTGAATTCCGTTTCGCCCCGCGCCTGAGTGTTTCAGGCCACGTTTGCTTAGCACGAAGACATCTCCTGATGTCTCCTGGCGGGTGTCCGTATTCCAACCAGTAAGGTAGTTGAGTGACTTTACCGCTGCACCTTCCCCACACGTCCGGGGCCACGCCCAACGCGCTTCGGCTCTTCACTTCCGAGTCGGTTACCGAGGGCCATCCGGACAAGATCTGCGACCAGATCAGTGACGCCATCCTTGATGCGCTGCTGGCTGCGGACCCGGAATCGCGGGTAGCGGTTGAAACCATGGCCACCACAGGCCTGGTCCACGTTGCAGGCGAGGTCACCACTGATGCCTACGTCGAGATCCCCCAGATCGTGCGCGAGACCATCCTGGGCATCGGCTACGATTCCTCAGCCAACGGATTCGACGGCGCCCGCTGCGGCGTGTCCGTGTCCATCGGCCAGCAGTCCAACGACATTGCCGGCGGCGTGTTCAACTCGCTGGAAGCCCGCGAAGGACGGCAGGAGGACGACTACGACCTCCAGGGCGCCGGCGACCAGGGCCTGATGTTCGGCTACGCCAGCGACGAAACCCCGTCCTACATGCCACTGCCCATCTGGCTTGCGCACCGGCTGTCCGAGCGGCTCACCGAAGTCCGCAAATCGGGCGAACTGGCCTACCTCCGCCCGGACGGCAAGACCCAGGTGACGGTCGGCTACGACAAGGATGTCCCGGTCTCCGTAGAAACCGTGGTCATCAGCAGCCAGCACGCCGAAGGCGCAAGCCTGGACCAGCTCCGCGCGGACCTCGCCGCCGTCGTCATCAAGCCGGTGCTGGCAGGGGCCAACCTCGACCTCTCCCGGGTCCGCAACATCCTGAACCCGGCCGGCGAGTTCGTCATCGGCGGCCCCGTTGGTGATGCCGGCCTGACCGGGCGCAAGATCATCGTTGACACCTACGGCGGCATGGCGCGGCACGGCGGCGGCGCCTTCTCGGGCAAGGACCCGTCCAAGGTTGACCGCTCGGCCGCCTACGCCATGCGCTGGGTTGCCAAGAACGTGGTTGCCGCAGGGCTGGCCAAGCGTGCTGAAATCCAGATCGCGTACGCCATCGGCCAGGCCCGTCCGGTGGGCACCTACGTTGAAACGTTCGGCACGGAAACGGTTGACCCGGCCCGCATCAGTGCCGCCATCGCGGAGATCTTCGACCTGCGCCCCCGGGCCATCATCGACGCACTGGACCTGAAGCGACCCATCTACGCCAAGACCGCGGCGCACGGACACTTTGGCCGCGATGAGCCGGACTTCACCTGGGAGCGCCTGGACCGCGTGGACGACCTTAAGGCGTTCTTCAACGCCTAGGCCCCGCACCGCCGGACTGGCAGCCTGTAACTTCGCCTGCATCTCGGCCTCCGGCAACATGTCAGTGCCCTGTGCTTGGCTGGGCTTGTCAATCAGGGAGCCGAAGGGAGGTTAGTGCCATCGCTGCTGACAATCCTGTCCAGCCGTCCCTGGACGTCCCCGGCGCCGTGCAGCCCTCACTCCTGCAGGGCTTTCCGTCCACCGCCCGGCCCGCCGGCCCGCAACTGGCCAGGCACCTGCCCGTAGCCCGGGTGCTGGTGGAATCCTCCCTGCCGCACCTAGACCGGCTCTTCGATTACGGGATTCCGGACACCCTCGACCATGCCGCCATGCCGGGTGTCAGGGTCAAGGTCAAGTTCAACGGCCAGGACCTCAGCGGTTTCCTGATGGAACGCGTTGCCGCGTCCGACGCCGGACACACCCTGGTGCCGCTGGCCAAGGTTGTGTCCCCGGTGTCCGTGCTGACGCCCGCTGTGCGGGAACTGGTTGCTTCCGTCGCCGCACGCTACGCCGGCACGGTCAGCGACGTCCTCCGGGTCGCCGTCCCGCCCCGGGTCGCGAAACTGGAAAAGGAGTTCGTCGCGGAGGGACCGGACGCGCCCGCAGCGCCGGAACAGGCAGAGCAGCGGGACGCCACACAGGTTCAAACCGGTGCCGCACCGGCCAACCTGCCGGGTGCCTGGGCGGCCTATCACAACGGCCAGGCCTTCCTCCACCACCTGGCCGGGGGCGGTTCCCCGAGGGCCGTACTGAACCCGCTGCAGGGATACGGCCCGGCGGGATGGCCCCGGCTATTGGCGGAAGCCGTGGCCGCTGCGTACGCTTCAGGGCGCGGCGCGGTGGTGGTGGTGCCCGATTACCGCGACCTTGACCGCCTTGAAGAGGCGCTCCACGGCCTGCTGCCCGAAGACGCCGTTGCCCGGCTGGCGGCCGACGACGGTCCCACCCCGCGCTACCGCAATTTCCTTCGGCTCCTGGCGGGGACCGCCCGGGTTGCCATCGGCACCAGGTCGGCAGCTTTTGCCCCGGTCCGGGACCTGGGCCTGGTGGCCTGCTGGGACGACGGCGATGACCTCCACATCGAGCAGCGCGCCCCGTATGCGCACGCCCGCGAGGTGCTGCTCCTGCGGGCCGAACAGGAAGATGCCGCCTGCCTCCTTGCAGGCCACTCCCGAAGCACGGAAGCCCAGCGGCTGGTAGAAGCGGGCTGGGCACGTGCTGTCGAGGCCGGCCGCCCTGAGGTCCGGAGGACCGTCCCGCGCATCGTCAACACTGCTGACAGCTTCGAGCAGGAGCGGGATCCGCTGGCCAGGATTGCCCGCCTTCCCGGCGCCGCATGGCGGGCCGCCAAGGAGGGGCTGGAACGCGGACCGGTCCTGGTCCAGGTGGCCCGGGCCGGTTACGCACCGTCGCTGGCCTGTGAAATGTGCCGCGAGCCGGCGCGCTGCGGCAGCTGCCAGGGACCACTGGCTGTGGCAGGCGCCAGCGGCACGTCCGCCATGCCCCAATGCCGCTGGTGCTCCACCCCGGCGCCGGACTGGCACTGCGTGCACTGCGGCGGCAGGCGCCTGCGCAAGGGTGCCACCGGAGTCATCAGGACAGCTGAGGAACTCGGCCGCGCCTTTCCGGGGAAGACCGTCGTTACTTCCTCGGGAGACCAGGTAAAGGCTGTGGTGGGTCCGGGCAAGGCGCTGGTGGTGGCAACGGTGGGTGCCGAACCGGTAGCGGACGGGGGATACGCGGCTGCACTGCTCCTGGACGGTGATTCACTGCTGCGCCGGGAGACGCTGCGCGCCGGCGAGGATACCGTACGGCGGTGGTTCAATGCCGCCGCGCTGGTGCGTCCCGCGGCGGACGGCGGGCTGGTGGTGGTCACGGCCGCGGATACAGCTGCCGTGGGTGCACTGCTTCGCTGGGATCCCGCCGGTTATGCGGAGCGGGAACTTTCCCTGCGGATGGAACTGCAGCTTCCCCCCGCGGTCCGTATTGCCTCCGTCACCGGGCCGCGCGCCGCCGTCGAACATTACACCGGTGCCGTGGCAGCGGAACTTGCCTCCGGGGGGATCACCTTGCGGGCCGCCGGACCCGCACCCGTGGTGCTCAGCGGTCCGCCGTCGCCCCGCCGTTCAGCGGAGGATGTGCGCACCCTGCTCTTCTTCCCCTATGGACAGGCTCCGGCCGTCACCCGCGTCCTGAGGGTCACCAGGGCTGCGGTCGCTGCGAAACGCTCCAGCGAACCCTTCCAGCTCCGGTTGGACGGCATCGACGTCCTTTAGGGGCCGTCCTCTACCGCCGGCGCCGGACCATGATCTCGTGTGCCACATCCACCAGCTGGCGGGCCGACTCGTCCCAGGTGAACTCCCGTGCACGCGCAACGCAGCGCCGCGACAATTCCTCCCAGTGCCCATTGTCCTGGAGCGTGTGCACGGCATGGGCGAAATGTTCGGGGGACTCCGGGTCAACGTAGAGGGCGGCGTCCCCGCCTACTTCCCGGAAGATGGGGATGTCGCTGGCAATAATTGGGGTGCCGAGCGCCATGGCCTCCACCAGGGGAAGACCGTAGCCTTCAGCCCGGGACAGGCTGACCAGCGCCGCAGCCGAGCGAAGAAACGCGTGATACTCCTCGTCAGTAACGCCGTTGTGGAACACCACGTGCGCCCCTGGAGGAACCAGTCGTTCCAGTTCCGCGCGGCGTTGGGGTGTGATGCGGCTGAGCAGGTGGAGCGTGTAGCCGGGCAGGCCCGCCATACCCGACACCATGGTTTCCACGTTTTTGTACGGCATGAAAGAGCCCATGTACACGAGCGCGCGGTCTGCACCGGCGTCAGCGGCCCGGGGCCCGTGCTCCTGCTCCGGCTGGGGGGCATTGCTGATGATCCGCACGGGACGGCGGGTCAGCCGGTACTTTGCGATCAGCGCTTCAGTGGTGCGGCTGATCGTGGCCACGGTGTCGGCCCGGTTGAGGAGCAGGCGCTGGGGCCAAAAAGCCTTGTGGTACAGCCGCCACAAGAGCCGTACCGGTGCGGGCAGGAACCCCGGCGGGGCGGGGTGTTCGTAATAGATGAGGTCGTGGAGCGTCAGGACCAGGCCGTACTTGCGGCCCCAGGTGCCCATCGTCTGCATCGGGCACACCACCACGTCAGCGCCCAGCCTGTTAATGGTGCGCGCCACAAAAAGTTCCCTCGGCGACAACGGGCTGCTGATCAGCGTGTAGGGAACATCCGGGAGCAGTGGGAGCTGCCGGAGGTCCGAGACAAGCATCGAAACGTCCGCGATCTTCGCGGTGGCTGCGATCAGGCTTGCCCCGTAGCGGCTGATGCCGTCGTGGTGGTCGGTCCGGGTAAAACGTGCGTCGATGACAATCTTCACGCGGGGTGGTCCTTAAGGAAGCTGCGGATGAACGAGGCTGCCGGTTCGGGGGTTTCGTAATGGATCAGGTGTCCGACGCCGGGAATCACCTTGAGTTCGCCGTCCGGCAGCAGCGCAGCCAGTCGGCGCTGGTCGGGTAGCACTGCGATCTCGTCCTTTTCGCCGGCGATCAGCAGCACCGGAAGGGTGAGCCGGCCGGCCACCTCGGCCACGTGGCTGCTGACCGACGCGGTAAAGGACTCAAGGAGGCTGTCACGGCTGGCAAAAGCGCTGAAGTAGGCGTTGTGCTGATCGTGGATGAAACGGCGCAGGTCCCTGTCGGCCGTCTTGGCCATGGTTTCGCTCATGACCCGGACAATCAGCGGGCTCCGCAGCAAAGCCAGTCCCAGCTGCCGGGGAAGGCGCGCGGCAAGCCGGTAGTAGAGGACCGCGAGCCGGGTCATCACACCCTTCGGACCCTCGAGGGCCGGTGCGGCGATCGGGTTGATGAGGATCAACGGATTGACGGTTCCCGGATGGTCGGCCACGAAGTGCGCGGCAATGATGGAGCCGAAGGAATGGCCCAGCAGGACCGTGTCCGGGCCCAGTCCGAGGGCTGCCATGAATCCGGTGATGAATGAGCCGTACCGCTCCACCGAATGCCGGCCGGACGTGAACGCTTCCGAGTCGCCGAAGCCGGGCAGGTCCGGCATGATGATGCGCATGTCGGGAAGCTGGTCCGCCACGCGCAGGAGTCCGTGATGGTCTCCGCGGAAGCCATGGATCACCAGGATGGTCCGCGTTTCCGGGCCGGCATGCAGCGGTTCGTAGGTCCAGAAGGCAACCTTGCCGCCGTCGATCTCCACCGACGAGGACGACGTGCGGGCGGCAAGTCCATGGCTGAAGTAGGCAGGCGAGGCAGGCCGGGGGTGTGCTGTGGTCATCTGTGCGGCCTTAGTTGACGTGGTCGGGGTGCGAGCCGGTGCGATGCCCCCGGTCGAGCCCTGCCAACGCAGTCATGTCCCGGTCCGAGAGTTCGAAGTCGAAGATTTTGAGGTTTTCCCGGATGCGGCCCTCGGTGCTGGCCTTGGGGATGGCGATGTTGCCCAGTTGCATGTGCCAGCGCAGGATCACCTGGGCCGCGGTCTTGCCGTGTTCAGCGGCGCAGGCGTGGACCACGGGATCTGCGAGGACCTGGCCGCGGCCCAGGGGGCTCCAGGCCTCCGTCCTGATGCCCAGCCCGTCATGCAGCGTGCGCAGTTCCGCCTGCTGCAGCCATGGGTGCAGCTCGATCTGGTTGACGGCAGGAACCACCTCTGCCGTTTGGAGCAGCCGGTCAAGATGGTACGGCTGGAAGTTGCAGACGCCGATGGCCCGGACTTTCCCTTCCCGGTACAGGGTCTCCAGGGCCCGGTACGTATCGGGAAAAAGCCCGCGCCTGGCGCAGGGCCAGTGGATGAGGTACATGTCCACGTAATCGAGGCCAAGGTTGACCATGGAGTCGTCGAAGGCCCGCAGCGTGGCGTCGTAGCCGTGATGGTCGTTCCACACCTTGGTGGTGACGAACACGTCCTCCCTGGACAAGGCCGGGAAAAGTTCACCCGACCCGCCGCTGCCGGCATCCCCGCCCAGCTGGGAACTGATCCCGCGGGCCACGCCGGTTTCGTTGCCGTACATGGCGGCGGTGTCGAAATGGCGGTAGCCGGCGGCGAGCGCGGTGGCAACGAGCCCTTCCGCGTCCGCGGCCGGGACCTTGTACAGTCCAAAGCCGAGTTGGTGGATCAGCACGCCGTTGTTCAGGCTGAGCCGCGGTGAGGTTCTCATAGCCACGACTCTACCCATTAGCCCCCGGGAGGCCCTCGTAATCCACCAGGCGCCGCGCTGTGGACTCATCCAGGATCAGGTCGGTGGCCAGGCCGGCGGCGAGGGCGCCGCGTAGCCCCTTGATCTTGGACACCCCGGACACCACGCAGATCCTCCGCCGGACCTGACGCAGTTCTGCCAAGGCCGGGCCCGTGGATCTTTCGTTGAGGATGATTCCGTCGGAGGATCCGTCGCCCCGGAAAAAGACGGTGGCAACGTCACCCACCACGTCGGACGTGGCCAGGATATTGAGGTCCATCTCGTCCAGATACCCCCCGGCGTAGACGTGGCTGGGGTAGTCCGCATCCACGGAGCCCACACCGAAGATGGCGATACTCATCTTCGCCTGGAGTTCCAGGATCCGTTGCACGCTGCGCTCATTCCACATTGCGGTTTTTGTGGCGGCATGATCAAAAAAGGCCGGTACTGGGAACTGTTCCACCCTGGCCCCGTAGGCGCTTCCGAACCTCCGCATGATGTCGCTGGCGTACGTGATGCCGGTGGTGTGCATGTTGCCCGCGCCGTTCAACTGCACGATGACACTGTCGTGGGTGATCTTGCGGGTGAGGTGGCGGCTGACGGCGCTCAGGGTGGATCCCCAGGCCACCCCGATGATTGCATTGGAGTCCACCACGGGCCCGATGGTGCGCGCGGCCTGCATGGCCACGCGGTCCAGCGTTTCGGCTTCATTCAGTGTTTCCAGGACCGGCACCACGTGGACGTCCACGCCGTAGCGCTGCCGGATCCGGCCTTCAAGCTCCGGGCCGGTGTCCAGTGGATTGCGGATCTGGATCTGCACCAGACCGGATTCGCGTGCAGAGGACAGGAGCCGGGACACGGTGGATCTGGAGGTCCGGAGTTCGCGGGCTATCGCATCCATGGTCAGGTCCTGCAGGTAATACATTTGTGCAGCCCGCAGCGCGTCAGAGTGCCTTGATGGGTCCATTTCCACTCCCTCGTGCACGTTTGTGCATAGTGCTTGACTCCATTTTCCATTAGTCCAAACAATAGTGGAGAACGGCGGGCCCGCCCAATGGGTTGCCCGCGCCACACAAAGCCCAAGGGAGTCGTTTTGGGACCCAAGGATTCAGCCGGCCGACCTTCTGCAACACCTGCGGAGAAGCAGGGAGCTGAGCGCAGTTCCGTCCACCATCTGCGGCGCCGCCCGCATGCAAAGGTGCTGGTGGTAGGCGGCGGCATCAACGGTGTAGGAACTTTCCGTGACCTCGCGCTGCAGGGCGTGGATGTTGCCCTCGTGGAACGCGGCGACTACTGCCAGGGAGCCAGCGGCGCCTCCTCCCACATGATCCACGGCGGCATTCGCTACCTCGAAAACGGCGAATTCCGTCTGGTCCAGGAGTCAGTGGTGGAGCGAAACCGGCTGCTCCGCATCGCTCCGCACTACGTGAAGCCGCTGCAGACCACCATCCCGATCTTCAGCACGTTTTCCGGCGTGCTGTCCGCACCCCTGCGCTTCCTGACGCACAAGCAGCAGGGCAAGCCCAAGGAACGCGGGGCCTTCCTTATCAAGCTCGGCCTCAGCCTCTACGATTCGTTCTCCCGCGACGGCGGCACGGTCCCGCGGCACCAGTTCCGCAGCGGCCGGCGGGCCCGCGCGGAACTGCCCGCACTCCGCCCGGACGTCAAGTACACCGCCACCTACTTTGACGCGTCCGTGCACAACCCGGAGCGCCTGACCCTGGACGTCCTCCAGGACGGGGAGAAGGCCGGCCGCGCGGCCGTCGGCGAAGGCAATGCCCAGGGCTACACGGCCCGTGCCAGCAATTACGTTTCACTGCAGTCCATGACAGGCAAGCCCAACCCGGGCACCGGCAGGGGAAGCACCGTCCGGCTGCGGGACGAACTCACGGGCGAAGAATTCGACTTCACTGCAGACGTCATTGTGAACACCACCGGCGCCTGGGTGGACCTCACCAACGAAGCAATGGGAACTGCCTCCACCTTCATGGGCGGCACCAAGGGCTCCCACATTGTGCTGGACAACCCTGCGCTCCTGGAAGCCTGCCGCGGCCGGGAAATCTTCTTCGAACACACGGACGGGCGGATCGTCCTGATCTACCCCATGGGGGACCGGGTCCTGGTGGGCACCACTGATGTGGACGCAGACATGGCAGAGGATGCCGTCTGCACGGATGAGGAAATCGAGTATTTCTTCGAGTTGATCGGGCACGTCTTCCCGGACCTGCCTGTCACGCGTGAACAGATCGTCTACACCTTTTCAGGAGTGCGGCCGCTGCCACGCCACGATGCCACCCAGCCGGGCTTTGTTTCCCGCGACTACCGCATCGAGCGCCGCGAACCCGTCCAGGACGGAAACGGAAAGGGCGCCGTAGTGCTGAGCCTGGTAGGCGGCAAGTGGACCACCTTCCGGGCCCTTGCCGAACACATGACCAACGACGTGCTGGCCGAGATCGGAATGGGACGCAAAGTCTCCACCGCACAGCTTCCCATCGGCGGCGGCGCAGGCTTTCCCGCTGATGAGCCCGGCGTGCAGAAATGGATCAAGGCGCACATGGCCTCCGGCCGTGACGCCGACCGTACCGCGGTACTCCTGACCAGGTACGGGACCCGTGCCCAGGATGTCATGGAGTACCTCGATGCCGGACCCGACAGGCTGCTGCACTCCACCCGCGAACTGAGCGTGCGTGAACTTGAGTTCATGGCGGCCCACGAGCAGGTGGGGCACCTGGTGGACGTCCTCATCCGCCGGACCTCCCTGGCATTCAGGGGCCTGGTGACGGGCGAACTGCTGAACGAAGTGGCAGATGTGCTGGCGGTTCCCCTTGGCTGGAACGCCGCGGTCCGGGCGGCAGAGATCAAGCACGCGCAGGACGTGCTGCAAAGGTTCCACCGTGTAGAAACCCACAGCCTGGTCGCCTAGCACCAGGCTGCCGGCCGGGGCGGCAACCCGCCCCGGCCCACGGTCCTTCAACCCGCGAAGGACCTCCATCAGAAAATAAGGAGTCAAAGATGTCTCTTGGAATAGTTTTCCTTTCCGAAGTATTCGGAACGGCGATGCTCACCCTGCTGGGTTGCGGCGTCGTCGCCAACGTTGCCCTACGTGGGACAAAGGGCAACAGCGGTGGGTTCCTGATGGTCACCTGGGGATGGGGCATCGCTGTATTCGCCGGCGTCTTCGTTGCCGCGAAATCCGGTGCCCACCTGAATCCCGCCGTAACCCTAGGGCTGCTGGTCAACGGAAAAACCGAATACGCGCCGGACGTGCCCGTGGACTTCGCCTCGACGCTGACGTACTTCGGTGGCGAACTGGTGGGCGCATTCCTCGGTGCCGTGGTGTGCTGGCTGGCGTACAAGCAGCACTTTGACGCGGAGCCCGAGGTTGCCAGCAAGCTCGGCGTCTTCTCAACCGGGCCCGCCATCCGGTCCACCCCCTGGAACCTGGTCACCGAGATCATCGGCACCTTCGTCCTGGTATTCGTCATCCTTACCTTCGGCGGAACCCCCTCGGGCCTGGGCCCGCTGGCCGTCGCACTGCTCGTCGTCGGCATCGGCGTGTCCCTCGGCGGCCCCACCGGTTACGCCATCAACCCGGCCCGCGACCTCGGTCCCCGCATTGCCCACGCCCTGCTGCCCATCAAGGGCAAGGGTTCCAGCGACTGGGGCTACTCCTGGATCCCGGTGGTGGGCCCGCTGGTAGGCGGCGCCCTTGCCGGCATCGTGGCCAACCTCGCGCCGATCATCGTTACCGCCGCAGCCTGACCCACTAACAAACACTGCCAACGCATTGATACAGACAAGGACGTCCATCATGAACCAGTACGTAATCGCCATCGACCAGGGAACCACCAGCAGCCGGGCCATCATCTTCGACCACAGCGGGAGCATCGTGTCCTCGGGCCAGATGGAACACGAACAGATCTTCCCGCAGGCCGGCTGGGTGGAGCACAACCCCGCCGAAATCTGGAACAACACCCGGGAGGTCATTGCCTCCGCACTGTCCAAGGCGAACCTGACACGGCACGACATTGCCGCCGTCGGCATTACCAACCAGCGCGAAACTGCCGTGGTGTGGGACAAGACCACCGGTGAGGCCGTCTACAACGCCATCGTTTGGCAGGACACCCGCACGCAGGACATTGTGGACCAACTCGCCAAGGACGGCGGCCCGGACCGTTTCAAGCAAAAAGTGGGGCTGCCGCTGGCCACCTACTTCTCCGGTACCAAGATCAAATGGATCCTCGACAACGTGGAGGGCGCCCGCGCCAGGGCCGAAGCCGGAGACCTGGTGTTCGGCAACACCGACTCCTGGGTCCTGTGGAACCTGACCGGCGGCGTCAACGGCGGAGTCCACGTCACCGACGTCACGAACGCCTCCCGCACACTGTTCATGGACCTGGAAACCCTGCAATGGGACGACGAGATCCTTGGCATTTTCGGTGTTCCCCGGACCATGATGCCGGAGATCAAGTCCTCGTCGGAGGTGTACGGCACCGTGCACACCTCACAGCTCCTGCGGGAAGTTCCCGTTGCGGGCATCCTCGGCGACCAGCAGGCGGCCACGTTCGGCCAGGCTGCCTTCGAGGCCGGCGAGGCCAAGAACACGTACGGCACGGGCTGCTTCCTGATCTTCAACACCGGAGAGGAGATTGTTCATTCCAAGAACGGGCTGCTGACGACTGTGGGCTACAAGCTCGGCGATGCTGCGCCGCACTACGCCCTGGAAGGCTCCATCGCCGTCACCGGCTCGCTCATCCAGTGGCTGCGGGACAACCTGGGAATGATCAGCAGCGCGCCCGAAGTGGAAACCCTCGCCGCGTCCGTGAAGGACAACGGCGGCGTGTACATCGTGCCCGCCTTCTCCGGCCTCTTTGCACCGTACTGGCGCTCGGATGCCCGCGGCGCGATCGTTGGGCTGACCCGGTTCGTGAACAAGAACCACATCGCCCGCGCCGCGCTGGAAGCCACCGCCTTCCAAACCCGGGAGGTGCTGGACGCCGTGAACGCGGACTCGGGCGTTCCGCTCACCGAACTTAAGGTCGACGGCGGCATGGTGGCCAATGATGCGCTGATGCAGTTCCAGGCGGACATCCTGGGCGTTCCTGTGATCCGGCCGAAGGTTGTGGAAACCACCGCCCTCGGTGCGGCCTACGCGGCCGGCCTGGCCGTCGGGTTCTGGAAGGACCTGGGGGAGTGCTCGGCCAACTGGTCCGAGGACAAGCGCTGGGAGCCGCAGATGGACCAGGCCGAGCAGGACCGCCAGCTGCGCCTGTGGAAGAAGGCCGTCACCAAGTCCATGGATTGGGTCGACGAGGACGTGAAGTAGCCCAGAGCTGCCCCCAAGAGGGGCCGGTGACTCCCGCCCGCCCGCTTCGCGGTGCCCACCACACCATGGCGGGGAGTCACCGGCCCCTCTCCCGTTTAACTGCCACCTCAGCCGCTTGTTTGCGACGTGGTGCTGTATGGGTGCGCTAAAGTGGTTGCATGCGTACGATCCTTCTGCTTAGCCAGCCGCCCGGTATCCGAAACAACGGATAGCGTGCGGCAGCCCCTCCATGGCGAGGGGCTTTTGTGTGTCCGGGAGCATTTCCCGGTGGCAGCAGGGGGATCAGGCCGTTATGGCAGCACAGATGCCGTAACAGAAACAGAAGAGGGCAGCAGTGGGCGTTCAGCCGGAGACAGAGACCGGAACAGCAGCAACAGTGTCAGCGGACGTGCCCGAGGAGGGCACCTACAGCTTCGCGGCGATGGAGGCCAAATGGCCGCAGGTGTGGGAGGACCTCAAGGTCTTCACACCCGTCGATGACGGGACGCGCGAGCGCCGCTACGTGCTGGACATGTTCCCCTACCCGTCCGGTGACCTGCACATGGGCCACGCGGAAGCGTTCGCCATGGGCGACGTCGTGGCCCGCTACCTGCGCCAGAAGGGCTACGACGTCCTCCACCCGATTGGTTGGGACTCCTTTGGCCTGCCCGCCGAAAACGCCGCCATCAAGCGCAATGCCCACCCCAGCGAGTGGACCTACGCCAACATCGACACCCAGGCGGCGTCCTTCAAGCGCTACGCCATCTCTGCTGACTGGTCCCGGCGGCTGCACACCTCGGACCCCGAGTACTACCGGTGGACGCAGTGGCTGTTCAAGCGGTTCTACGAGCGCGGCCTGGCCTACCGGAAGAACTCCCCGGTCAACTGGTGCCCCAAGGACCAGACCGTCCTGGCCAACGAACAGGTTGTCAACGGGGCCTGCGAGCGGTGCGGCACCACCGTCACCAAGAAGTCCCTCAACCAGTGGTATTTCAAGATCACCGAGTACGCGGACCGCCTGCTCGATGACATGGAGCAGCTGCGGGGGCATTGGCCCGAGCGCGTGCTGGCCATGCAGAAGAACTGGATCGGACGGTCCGAGGGCGCGCACGTCAACTTTGTGATCGAGGCCGACGGCGGCAGGCCCGCCAAGGAGGTCACGGTCTTCACCACCCGCCCGGACACGCTGTACGGCGCAACGTTCTTTGTGGTGGCCGCAGACGCCCCGCTCGCCGTCGAACTCGTCACCGACGAGCACGCCGCAGCCCTGGACGACTACCGCGAACAGGTCAAGGCGCTCTCCGAAATCGAACGACAGTCCACCGAACGCGAAAAGACCGGCGTCTTCACCGGCCGGTACGCCGTCAACCCCCTGAACGGCGAGAAGCTGCCGGTCTGGGCAGCGGACTACGTCCTGGCCGACTACGGCACCGGTGCCATCATGGCTGTGCCCGCCCACGACCAGCGCGACCTGGACTTCGCCCGGAAGTTCGACCTGTCCGTGCGGGCCGTCCTGGATACGGGCGAGGAAGACCCCGCAGTATCCGGCACCGCGACGGCAGGGGAGGGGACCCTGATCAACTCCGGCAACCTCGACGGCCTGCCCAAGTCCGAAGCCATCCCGGCCGCGATCGCCATGCTGGAGCAGCAGGGCACGGGCGAAAAGTTCGTCAACTTCCGGCTGCGGGACTGGCTGCTGAGCCGCCAGCGGTTCTGGGGTACCCCCATCCCGATCATCCACTGCCCGTCCTGCGGCGAGGTTCCCGTCCCGGACGAGCAGCTGCCCGTCACCCTGCCGTCCGACCTGCGCGGTGAGGACCTCTCGCCGAAGGGCACCTCGCCCCTGGCCGCGGCCGAGGCGTGGGTCAACGTAGAGTGCCCCACCTGCCACGGCCCGGCCAAGCGTGATACGGACACCATGGACACCTTTGTGGACTCGTCCTGGTACTTCCTCCGCTTCGTCTCCCCGCACTACACCGAGGGTCCCTTCGATCCGCAGAAGATCAACGACTGGATGCCGGTGGGCCAGTACGTGGGCGGCGTGGAGCACGCCATCCTCCACCTGCTGTACGCCCGGTTCTTCACCAAGGTCATCAACGACCTCGGCCTGATCGAGGCCAACGAGCCCTTCACCGCACTGCTCAACCAGGGCCAGGTCCTCAACGGCGGCAAAGCGATGAGCAAATCGCTGGGCAATGGCGTGGACCTCGGTGAGCAGCTGGACAAGTACGGCGTGGACGCCGTGCGCCTGACCATGATCTTCGCCTCCCCTCCGGAGGACGACGTCGACTGGGCGGACGTCTCGCCGTCGGGCTCGGCAAAGTTCCTGGCCCGCGCCTGGCGCCTCGCCCAGGATGTGGCCAGCGGACCCGGCGTCGACGTCACCACCGGCGACCGTGCCCTGCGCTCCGTGACGCACCGGACCATTGCCGACGCCGCCGAACTCCTGGACGCCAACAAGTTCAACGTGGTGGTGGCCAAGCTGATGGAACTGGTTAACGCCACCCGCAAGGCCATCGACGCAGGGGCGGGCGGAACCGACCCGGCAGTCCGTGAGGCGGCCGAGGCGGTTGCCGTGATCCTGAGCCTGTTCGCCCCGTACACGGCCGAGGACATGTGGAACGTGTTGGGGCACCCCGCCTCGGTGGCCAATGCGGGCTGGCCGGCACACGACGAGTCCCTGCTGGTGCAGGACACCGTCACCGCCGTCGTCCAGGTCCAGGGGAAGGTGCGTGACAGGCTGGAGGTTCCCCCCTCCGTGACCGAGGACGAGCTCCGGGAGCTGGCGCTGGCCTCAGAGAATGTCCAGCGCGCCCTTGACGGCCGCGGCATCCGCACCGTCATCGTCCGCGCCCCTAAACTGGTCAACATCGTCCCGGCCTAGGCCGGACCAGGCCGCCGGTATCCTCCGGCGGCCTGCTGTGACCCCAGGAGGCCCCCTTGCCGGCAGCCGTTCGGCGGCTGGAAGAAGTCAGCCGTAGGTGCAGGAACCAAGGCCGGCGGACCCAACTACCTGGCAGG
>NZ_JBJURL010000003.1:0-107927 GCF_046097905.1 Pseudarthrobacter sp. NKDBFgelt
GCCCAGTACCACGGCTGTCCATACAGCCAGGACCCACCAGCGGCGCCGGTAGGCCAGCCGGCCCAAGTGGTAAAGCATGGCGCCAAACCAGCCACCTGCCCAGCCGCCGGGCCCGCCCGCACCGGCCCAGCCGCCTGCCGCACCCGTCCCAAACCAGCCTCCCGCCCCGCCTCCGGGACCGCCCGCTCCGCAGTTGCCG
The DNA here is from genome assembly GCF_046097905.1 of Pseudarthrobacter sp. NKDBFgelt. Taxonomy (NCBI): domain Bacteria; kingdom Bacillati; phylum Actinomycetota; class Actinomycetes; order Micrococcales; family Micrococcaceae; genus Pseudarthrobacter; species Pseudarthrobacter sp. NKDBFgelt. Next base: position 200 of record NZ_JBJURL010000003.1, read on the forward strand.
CCCGTCCCGGAGACCGTGGTGCTTGACTGGCTGCCCATCGGCCCGGTTGGCAGGGGCGACCCCATTTGGTACAGGAACCTGAGGGGAATGGACTGCGGCTCCCTTCCCGACTACGCCGAGCCCTTCAATACGGTGGAAGAAGCGTCGAAAGCACTGTGCCTCGGCTTGACGGGAGACCAGGCTGCCTGGGATGCGGGAGCCTCTGCGCTGGACACGATGCCGCCGCCGTTCGAGGGCGACTGCTGGTCCGCCACCGCCATCGAGATCCTCCGCACCATAGCTGTGGTCCGGCAACAAAAGCCCGGTGTTTCCGTGAAACTCGCCCCTCTCCCCGGAACCGCATGCCTGCCGGAACTGACGGGCCTGGAGGACAGCGAAGGCAATTCGCCGCCCTTCCTGGTCTGCCCGGGGCAGGCAATTGTCCTGTCCGGAAACGTCACCGGCCTGCCTACCGGGACCGTCCGCTCGGTTTACGTAGGTGCCACGATCGCAGCGGTCCTGCAGCGCCAGAGCTTCATCGACACTAACCATCCGCTTGAGTTCTATTTCCTGGCACCGCCCCTCGACCCGGGGCAGCCAACCGCTGCCGAGGTTCGCATCGCCGACGCCGATTGGCCGGTGAGCGGATCCGCTTCCTTCGAGTACGCAACGGACCAGGGCACATGCCCGCAGGCGCCAGGCACCGCGCCATGACGGAGGCCGGCGGGGACGAGCGTTCCTCCTGGTCCCGCGCCCTCGGAGTGATCTCGGCTATCGGCCCGCCGGTCACGGTGGCCACAGCGCTGTTGTTCTACTTCGGCTGGGCCCGCGCCGAGGCGCAGGCGGCACAGATGGGCCTGAACGTCAGCCTGTTCGGGTATGCAGTGCAGGACTACATCCTGATCAGCATCAACGCGCTGTTCCTGCCGCTCGTCTGCATCCTGGCGGCCAGCGTCGTCTGGCTGGCCCTGGACCGCTGGCTGCGCCGCCGCATCGAAGAGGACCGCGGCCGGGCCGTCATCCTGAAGGCCGCCGGCATAACAGCCCTGCTCAGCGGACTCCTCGTGGGCGTCAGCCTGGTCCTGGCGGTTGTGGAACCCGCCCGGACAGCGCTGTTCACTCCGTATCTGATGGCGTTGGGCGTCCTGGTGGCCAGCTGGTGCATGCGCCTGCGCCGGCTGGGCCGGGACCGTACATCACCAACCCTCAGCTCCGAGCAGCGGGCGGTGGAAACCACGCTGATCCTCAGCATCGTGACGCTGCTGCTCTTCTGGGGCACGGCCGACTACGCCCAGGCGGTGGGCCGGCGGCTCGCCTTGAACTTCGAGCAGGGGGTCCAGTACATGCCCCGGGCGGAGGTTTATTCGCCCAAACCGCTGGGCATCGGTTCGGCTGCGGTCACGGAGGTCCAGGTGGGAACCGGGGACGCAGCGCTCTACCGGTACGACGGCCTCCGCCTGCTGGTCCTCAGCGGCGGACGTTTCTTCTTCCTGCACGACGGCTGGACACCGCGGGACGGAACGGTCATCGTGCTCCCGGACGACAACTCGGTACGTATCGAATTCAGGCGGTAGCGCTGTGTGGCACGGCTGATGTCAGCCGAGAACAAGTGTTACGGCCAGGGCGAGCATCACAACACCGATGGCCAGGTCCACAATCCGCCACGTCCGCGGGCTGCTGAGCACCCCGGAAAGCTTTCGGGCACCATACCCCAGGGCCGAAAACCATAGGGCGCTTCCCACCACGGCCCCGGACGCGAAGACCCACCGCGCGTCCGGACCGTGCTGGTTGGCCAGGCCGCCCAGGAGCACCACGGTGTCCAGGTAGACGTGGGGATTCAGGTAGGTCAAGGCCAAGGTGGTGGCGATGACCGACCCCTTGGACCGTGGCGCCTCAGCCGTCAGTGTTGAAGGCTTGAGTGCAGACCTGAAGGACCGCAGCGCCCACCATGCCAGGTACGCAGCACCGCCCCACCTCAGCACGTCCAGTGCCAACGGGAACCGGGACACCAAAGCACCGATCCCCACCGTGCCGCCGAGGATCAGCAACGCATCGCTGAGCATGCACAGCGCCACCACGACGCCAACGTGTTCACGGCGGATTCCCTGCCGCAGCACAAACGCGTTCTGCGCGCCGATGGCAATGATCAATGCCAGGCCCGTCATCAGCCCGGTACTCCAGATGCTCCACATGCCTTGACCGTAGCCCGGCGTTGCAGATGAAGACAAACGATAGATTCTATACTTCCATTAGAATGTCTTCATGAACTTCGAGCATCTCAGGGCCCTCGCTGCGATCGTGGACGAGGGTACTTTCGAGGCCGCGGCTGATCTGCTGGGGATCAGCCCCTCCGCCGTCAGCCAGCGCATCAGGGCCTTGGAGAAGTCCGTGGGGCAGGTGGTGGTTCGCCGCAGCGCGCCGTGCACCCCCACCGATGCTGGCTCGATCCTGCTGCGCATGTCACGTCAGGTGCAGGTCCTCGAGGCGGAAACGTGGGAGTCGCTGGGAAACGGGGTTTCCTCCCGGGCCATAACCCCTATTGCCGTCAACGCCGACTCCCTGGCCACATGGTTCGTGGACGTACTTCACGAGGCCAGCACGTGGGCGGAGACCACCCTGGACCTTCATGTGGAGGACCAGGACCACAGCAGCCAACTCCTGCGCCGCGGAGACGTACTCGGGGCGATCACCTCCGACCCCACACCGGTCAACGGCTGCCGGGTGGAACGGCTTGGCGCTATGCGGTACCTGCCAGTGTCCACCCCGGGGCTGCGCAAGCGCTTCAAAGCCGGCAACGGTGTGGACTGGCAGAGCATGCCCATGCTCCAGTTCAATGCCAAGGACAACCTGCAGCAACTGCAGCTCAAGGCCCGCGGCGTACAGCAGGCGCCGCCAACACATTTCATCCCTTCATCCGAGGGATTCCTTGCAGGTTTGAGGGCAGGCCTGGGTTGGGGCATGATTCCCGAGTTGCAGCTGGGAACGGACCTCGCCGACGGCTCCCTGGTAGTACTGAAGGAACGCGAGCACCATGACGTGGCCCTTTACTGGCAGACCTGGACCCTGGACTCACCACGGCTTGACCGCGTCACCAAGGCCATCCGCAAGGCAAGCCGCCAAAGACTGCGCGGCGCACACCCGGGTAGCTAAGTTCGAACCAGCTTCGTGGCACGCACCAACTGACCAGCCACCGGGCTTCCGGGTGGTGGGGGTGCCGTTGAGTGGTAGGTGTGTCCGGTGGGCGTCCGGTATTCGATGGTGTGCCTGGAACCCGGCCGGGGGACGGTTGTCCAGCCGTGGTTTTCCTTTGTATGGTTGCAGGCCTCGCAGAGCCCGGCCGCGTTGCCGAGGCTGGTGGCTCCGCCGGCATGCCAGGCCACCACGTGGTCGTGATGCCGGATGGGCGCATCACAATAGGGCGTGCGGCAGGTGTCATCACGGGCCTGGATAAAGCGGCGCAACCCTGACGGGAACAACCGCGCCCGAGAATCCATCCCCACCAGGTCCCCCGCCCCGGGGGCCACGTACAGCCGCCGCAGCCACACCCTGAAATCCTGCTTCCCGGGCTCGGTCTCAAGCGCTTCGGCTGCGGGCTGGCAGGCGCCGGCGGCGGGCGTCCTGCTGCCCGGACTTTCCGGTCCATCCAGCGCAGGCTCCCTGCCGCCGGCAGCTGATCCCGGACTCCTGGCTTTGCCGCCCTTGCCACCGCTGGTGGCCAGGCCGCGGGCCCAGCCGGCCGGGACAATCCCGTAACCGGGAAGGCGTGCCGGTTCAGAATCACCCTGGAACAAGGTCCTGTCGGTCATCACCAGCTGGATTTCCACCCCACTGACACCGCCCGGGGTGCCGGTGGTCCGTTCCACCAGGGCATCGGCCATGATCTGTCCCCGGGAACGGTCATCACCGCCGGCGCGCAAAGTGTCGGCATGTGCGCTCAGCGCCGCATAAGCCGCCACACCCTCCGCGACCGGCAGCAGCGCCGTCAGATGCGCCATAGTGTCCGGGGCCGGACGCAGACTCACACACCGCTCCCCGGCAGCACGGGCAGCCCGCTGAGTCACCGAACGCGGATCCCGACGGTACGCCGCCGCCCGCGCCGCAGCCACAACCGCCCGGTCCCCGGCCCCAGCAAAAGTACCCGTATCGGCGGCAAGCTCCTCATCAACAGCGCACCGGTCCGCCGCGCCCAGGCACGCCGTCTCCCTGACCACCAGCGTGGCCCGCCACTCATTCAGCCGGCCGGCATCCAGCGCAGCCAGGGTATGCGGCATCTCCGCCACCAGCGCCTTGGCCAGCCCGAGCAGCCTGCCGCCCCGGGACGGCGACTCACCCCGGGCCAGCGCAACCTGCGCCGCTACGCCCTGCCCCTGCTCCGCAACCGGTATCCCGGCCTCGGCCTGCTCAGCCCGCTGGGCAAGATCGAACGCCACAGCAACTTTCGCCTGCGCAGCCGCAGCAGCCGCCTTCAGCTCCTCCAGGCCCCGCAACTGATCAATCAGCCCGGCACCTTCCGAGGACACGGGCAAACAGCGAACCCGGCTAATCAAGTCCTGAACGGTGCCATCCATAACCACAGTCTTCCAGCGACCCCTGACAATCAGAGGCTGCCCAGACCCTATGTGGACAACGCCCAGATTCGGGCAAATGACCCTACCCGGCAGCGCCGCCCAACACCACGTTCACCGGCTCCTTGCCCTCCAGCATCAATCCAATCTGCTGCTGGACCAGCCGGACCATCCGGGGGAACATCGCCGAGCTTGCCCCGCCCACGTGCGGGGTGATCAGCACGCCGGGCGTGGTCCACAGGGGGTGGTCCGCGGGCAGCGGTTCGGGGTCCGTCACATCTACAGCGGCACGCAACCGGCCCGAGGACGCCTCGGCCAGCAGCGCATCCGTGTCCGCCACGGCGCCGCGGGCCACGTTGACCAGCAGCGCCTCGTCCGGCATCGCGGCCAGGAACTTCGCGTCCACCAGCTGGTGGGTCTGCTCACTGAGGGGCACGCTGACCACCGCGATGTCGTGCAGCGGCAGCTGCTCATACAAGGAGTCGATGCCGAAGATCTTCCCGCTGGGATCCTCGCGTTCACGGCTCGCCATCCGGGTCACCTTCGTTTCGAAGGGCAGAAGCCGGGCCTCGATGGCCTTGCCCACTCCCCCGTATCCCACCAGCAGCACCCGCCGGTCCGCAAGGCTGGGCCGCTGGCTGTTATCCCACGTGCCGCTGGCCTGGTTGCGCGCGAAGCCGTCCATGCCGCGCTGGCTGGCGATCATCATGCCCAGGGCAAGTTCCGCCGTCGACGTTTCATGGACCCCTGCCGCGTTGGCGAAAAGGCACCCTGCGGGCAGCACGTCCGCCACGCCGTCGTACCCTATCGACTGGCTCTGGACCAGGCCGATCTCCACGGACTCCAGCGCGGCCAGCACCTCCGGCCCGCGCATGTAAGGCGGCACCACAATGTCCAGCCGTTCGGCGGGGGCGGGCCCGGAAAAGTCCCACACAAAAAATTCGACGCCGGCAGTGGGCGCGAGCGCGTCCAGAAGTTTCTGGTCGGGAAGGGAAACCTGCAGCGGCGCGCTCACGCCGCCACCACAAGCTTCACGTCCGCGGCACGCAACGCCGTCTCGATTTCCCGAGGCGGGGGCGCGTCCGTCACCAGCACGTCCGCCGCGTCGAAGGCTGCCAGCCGGGCCAGCGCATACCGCAGCATTTTCTGGTGTGTTGCCACCACTACCACCTGTTCCGCAGAGTTCATGAGGGCGATCTTAGTGGCGCGCTCCACGTCCCGCTCAATGTAAAACGCTTCGTCGTGGATTCCGCTCACGCCAATGAAGGCCGTTTTGGCGCGGAGGCCCGCCGCGGCACTGACAGTCATGGGACCGTTGAATGCCTGGCTGTCCAGGAGCAGTTCACCTCCCAGGCAGATGGTCCGGGCAGCGGTCAACTGCAGGCAGCGCTGGATGGCCGGTGCGGAGTGCGTAATGATGGTGCCCGTAAAAGAGCTGGGCAGCTCCTGGGCGATCTGGTACGTGGTGGTGCCGGCGTCCAGAATGATGGCATCGCGTTCCCCAATCATGGAGATGCAGGCACGGGCCACCCGGAGCTTCGCGTCGGAATCCTCCCGCACGCGGGCGGCGAAGTCCGCGTTCTGGCCTTGGCCATGGATGGCGCTGACCCCGCCGTGGACCACCCTGGCCAGGCCCAGTTTGGACAGTACCCGGGTGTCCCGGCGCACGGTCATGTCCGATACCGCAAAAGTCTCGGCCAGGTCCGTAGTGGAAATAAACCCGCGCCGGCCAAGTTCCTCCAGGATGGTGCGCTGGCGGGGCGTCAGCGGCGCCTCTTCACGTGCGGTGCTCATATCCCCTTCTTCCCGCCCCATTCGCCGGCCCGCAAGCCCGCGAAGTGTTGCTTTTCCAACACCAACTTACCTAGTGACGTACCCCGGCACCGGCATTCGTAAGCTCAACGGGGCGTCCTTCCACGATCGAGCGCTCGGCCGCCAGCCCCATGCGGACCGACTGCAGGCCATCTGCCACCGTTACCTCAACCGGACCTTCGCCCAGGATCGCCTTCCGGTAGCCCAGGTGCTCGTAGTAGGTGGAGCCGTGGTGGGCACCGGCAGCAAGCACTGCCTCATCCACCGGAACCTCATGCTTTTCCGGTCCGAGCGGCGAGCGCGGGCTGAACTCAACCGTGGCTTCCGCTTCATCACCTTCGATCCAGTGGTTGGCCGCCACGGGGATGAGCGTCTCGATCTTCGCGGCATCCCCCACGATGGAGATCCGCTCCTGGAACTTGGAGCCCTCGGCGAACATGGACAGCTCCAGCATCGCGCGGCGGCCGCCCTTGAAGTCCACAATCACGTAGGCGTTGTCGATCATGTCCGATACCCGGCCGTCGTACACCTCATCCATGTGGTTCACGTCGTGGCCGCCGCTGGCGTACACACGGACGGGCTCATCCTGCAGGATCAGCCGCATCAGGTCGAAGAAGTGGCAGCATTTCTCCACCAGGGTTCCGCCGGTCCGCTCAGCGAAACGGTTCCAGGAGTCCACCTTGTGCAGGAACGGGAAACGGTGCTCCACGATGGACAGCATGTAGATGTTGCCGAGCTTGCCGTTGTGCGCGGCCTGGATGACTTCCTGGACCGGCGGCATGTAGCGGTATTCCATGGCAACCCATACAGGTGCCGGGTAGTCCGCGGCGAGCGCTTCCAGTTCATCTGCCTGCGCGGCGGTGGTGCACACCGGCTTTTCCACGAGCACGGGCAGATTGGTTCCGCTGGCGAAAATGTCCTTGAGGATGGCCAGGTGGGTGTCGTTGGGGCTGGCAATTACCAGTGCGTCCACCAGGCCTGAAGCGAGCAGCTCCTGGTGCGAGGGGAAGGTCTGAACCTCGTAGCCGATCTCAGCGGCGGTCTCCTCCAGGGATGCGGGCTGGGGATCGGAGACTGCGGTGATCCGGCTGCCGGGAATCAGGGCGAGGTTCCGGACGTGTTCGCGGGCCATGTGGCCTGCGCCGATGAGGCCGTATCGGATGGTCCGGACCGTTTCCGCAGAAGGCAATGACATGTGCTGCTCCGTTTCTCTACGTTGAGTTTTTGGGGGGACCGTGGCGTTGCATCCCAAACAGAACTATACAGAAAGTGTTGTTATTCCAACATAGCGTGTGTATATTTCTTCAGTACCAGCCGGAACTACAACGAGGTGGAACGTGCCCCAACCGTCAACTGGAACCCTGCTCTTCGTAGGCTGCGCCACGCTTGACTCCATCGCTTTGGTGGAGGATTACCCCGCAGCGGACAGCCGCACCGTCGCTTCGGACTTCGCGACGGCGGGTGGCGGCCCGGCCGCCACCGCAGCCGTGGCGGCCGCCCGTGCCGGAGCAAACACGGCCTTCGCAGGCGTCCTCGGCACCGACGAGGAAGGCGACCGCATCATCGCCGGCCTGCAGGCCGAAGGCGTGGACACTTCCGCGGTGATCCGCGATCCCAACGTCAAAACGGGTGCCAGCGTGATCGTGGTCAGCAAGGCATCCGAAAGCCGGGCGATTGTCACCCGGCCCGTGCCGCCGGTCAGTTTTCCGGCCGGCAGCCGGTTCCATGAACTGGTGGAATCGGCAGCCTGGGTCCACGTGGACCACCTGGGCTGGAACGCCGTCGCATCCCTTCCGGCCTTCAGCGCCGGAAGCCTGAACATCAGTGTGGATGCCGGCAACCCCATCGCGTCCTTCAGCCCGCGGGGCGTGGCCCTTTACGTCCCAACCATCGAGCGGCTCCAGGCAGAGTACGGCGGGCACCACTCCCCCGAGGCGCTCCTGGGCAAAGCAGCCGACGACGGCGCCTCCGCCGTCGTCGCCACCGCCGGCTCTGACGGTGCCTGGGTCAAGGACGGCAATGCGGACCCGCTCCACGTGCCCGCAACCCCAGCCACGATCGTCTCCACCCTGGGCGCCGGCGACGTCTACCACGGCGCCCTGCTCGCCGCCGTCGCCGCCGGCCTTTCCCTGGCTGACGCGGCAGCCTTCGCTGGCCGCACCGCCTCAGCATCCTGCGAAGGGCTGGACGGCCGCTCCGCCATCCCGCGCCAGACCATCACACCTGTCCTTACTTCCAACCACACCGCCTAGCTGAAAGAAGCAGCCCATGAGCCACACAGACCTCTCACCCCTCCAGCGCCCGTCAGGCGCCTTCGCAATGCTCGCCGTCGACCAGCGCGAAGCCATGCGCAACATGTTCGCCGAACACACCGACCAGCCCGTCACTGACCAGGACCTGCAGGACTTCAAGCTGCAGGCCGCCAAAATCCTCACCCCCTACGCATCCGGCGTCCTCATCGACCGGCAGTTCGCCCTGGACCAGGCCATCGCGGACAACGTGGTGAATCCCAGCTGCGGGCTGATCGCCTCGGCGGACCACTTCGAATCCGCGCACGGCGAGCTGGTGGGCGAGGTAACCATCGACCGTCTGGTGGACCCGCACAAATACAAGGCCCTGGGCGTCAAGGCCCTCAAGCTCCTGGTGCTGTACCGCCCGGACGAGCCCGCCGAAGGCAGGGTGGAAATGGTCCGCGAATTCGTGGACAGCTGCCGGTCCGCGGGTCTCATCAGCATCATCGAGCCCGTCTCCCGCAAGCCCCTGGCCGGCGGGGACTTCGACTGGAACGCCGGCATCCTCGCCGCCGCCAGGGAGCTGGGCAGCCTGGGGGCGGACCTGTACAAGGCTGAAGTCCCCTTCCACGGCCAGGCCCCCGAAGCCGAAGTCCGCACCGCGTGCGCCGAGCTCACCAACGCCATCGACGGACCCTGGGTGGTGCTCTCCTCCGGCGTCCCCGAAGACGTCTTTCCGGATGCAGTCCGGTGGGCCTGCCTGGAAGGTGCCAGCGGCTTCCTGTCCGGACGCGCGGTCTGGGCGTCCTGCATCGGTGCGCCCGACGTCGTCGAATCCCTGTCCACGGACGCCGTCCGCCGGCTGCAGCGCCTCTGCGCCGTGGTGGACGACGTTGTCACCGCGCAAAGGACCAACGCTTAACCACTCCGGGAGCGCCACAGCGTCAGGGCCGTGGCAAGCCCCTTTCCGCAGTCAAGCAAGCAAGGCACAGCAAAACACTCAACGAGGAGATTATTGTGAGTCAGATTTCACGCAGGCAGGCCATCGCACTCCTGGGGGCCCTGGGCTTCGGCGCCACCGCGGCAGCATGCGCCGGTCCCGGCGGTTCCACGGCGCCCGGCGGTGCCACCGGCCCCGCCGCCCCCGCCACGGGGGACATCACGGGCAAGGTGTCCTTTGCGCACTGGCGCGGTGAGGACAAGGTGGTGTTCGACGAGCTGGTCAAGCGGTTTGCTGCACTGCACGACGGCGTTGAAGTGGCCCAGGACATCTCGACGTCCAACGACTACAACGCCCAGGCCCTGCAGAAGCTGCGCGGCGGCTCCATTGGCGACGCGTTTGCCACCTTCCGCGGGTCCCAGTTCAAGAACTTCACCGAGGCCGGCATCTACACCGAGCTCAAGGACAGCAAGGCCGTCTCGAACTACCAGGAAGGACTGCTCTCCGCCGGAAAGTCCGGCGAGAGCCAGCTGGGACTGCCGTACCAGGTGGTGTTCCCCATGCCGATGGCCAACGTGGACCTGTTCGACAAGGCCGGCGCTGACCTCGCCCCCAAGAACTGGGACTCATTCCTTGCCATGTGCGAGAAGCTGGCGTCCTCCGGCGTCATCCCCATCTCCTGGCCGGGCGGCGATGTTGGAAACGGCGGCCAGCTCTTCAACTGCATGATCGCCAACAACGCTCCTGTGGACGACATGTGCGCCCAGATCGAACAGGGCAAGCTGAAGGTCACGGACGACTGGTTCATCAAGATGCTCAATCAGTACAAGGACCTGGTTCCGTACCTCCAGCCCAACGCCACCGGCACCGCCGTGGAGCCGGCCCAGAACCTGTTCTCGCAGGGCCAGGCAGCCATGCTCGCCACCGGCTCGTACCACATTGCCGCCGTCCGCGGCCTGGGCGCCCAGTTCCCCATCGAGCTGGTGTTCCCCAACACCTCCGACGGCAACGCCAAGTATGAGGGCGTCTACAACGCCACCTTCATCCTGGGCGTCAACTCGGCCAGCAAGAACCAGGCCGCAGCGGCTGCCTGGATCGACTTCCTCTCCGAGCCGGAGAATGCCGCCTACTACGCCAACGAGACGGCGCAGCACGTGTCCGTGAAGGACGTGGACTACACCAACCCGGACCTGAAGCGCCTGAGTCCCTGGCTGGATAAGAACACAGCACTGGCCGCGCGGTTCCAGTTCCAGAACCTGGATGTCCGCAACGCCGTGGAAGCCAGCGCCACCGCCGTCATCTCGGGCACCAGCCCCGAGCAGGCTGCAGAGGCCGCCCAGAAGATTGTTGACGAACGGATATGAGCACCCATACCGGGCTGCCTGCGAAGCGGAAGGCACCAGGCAGCCCTCCCGACGTGAATGCCAATAAAGGACGCCGCCGCTCCCCCACCCGGGTGAATCCGGCGCTGTACCTCTTCCCGCTTCCCGCCGTAGCCGTCATTGCCTTCTTCCTGGTAATGCCCACGCTGCAGGCCTTCCAGTACGCCCTCACGGATTGGAACGGTTTCTCGGCAGCGTTCAACTACGTGGGGCTGGACAACTTCATCCGGGCGTTCACCAACGACTCACTGTTCACGAACGCCCTCATGAACAACCTCAAGTTCGTGCTGCTGGTGGTCATCGCGCAGACCTTCTTTTCGCTGATCCTGGCGCTGCTGCTGACCAAGAACTCACGGGGAAGCGTCCTGCTCCGCGCGCTGTTCTTCTTCCCCACCATCCTGTCCTCGGTGTCCGTGGCCTTCATCTGGAAGTTCATCTACGATCCCAACTTCGGCCTGGCCAACGCGGTGCTGGGCGGGGTAGGGCTGGAAGCACTCCAGAGCTCCTACCTCGGCAACGACGCCCAAGCCCTGTACTGGGTGGCCGTGACCCAGGTGTGGTTCCACGCCGGCCAGATGATGGTGGTCTACATCGCCGGCCTGCAGGCCATCCCGCGGGAACTCTACGAGGCAGCTGAGATGGACGGTGCCAACAAGTGGCAGCAGTTCAAGTCCATCACCTGGCCCTTCGTGGCCCCGGCAACGTCCATCGTGGTGGCCTACACCACCGTGCAGTCGTTCAAGGCCTTCGACCTGATCCTGGGCATCGCCGGCAACCCGCCCAAGCAGTCCCTGGACATCCTCTCCACCCGCATCTACAGCACCTTCGCCAACTCGGAGTTCGGCTACGCCGCCGCCCAGTCGATCATCTTCATGGCCATGATCGCCCTGGTCACCTGGCTCCAGCGCCGGCTGCTCCGCCTCACCCCGAAGGGGGAATGACAGCATGCTCTCGTCAATAACCCGCCGCGGAATCCTCGCGATCTACGCGGTCATCATCATCGTTCCGCTGACCGTGGTGGGGTTCGGCAGCTTCAAGTCCACGCAGGAACTGTTTGCCGGGCCGTTCAGCCTGCCGCAGTCCCTCTCACCGGGCAACTACGCGGAGGTGATCGGCGGCCAGGACCTGGGCTCGTCCTTCATGAACAGCGTGATTGTCACCGCCATCTCCGTCCCGCTCACCCTGTTCCTGGCCAGCCTGGCCGGCTACGCCGTCGCCCGGCTCAAGGGGTTCATGTCCTGGGCCATCTTCGGCTTCCTGGTCCTGGGCATGGCCATCCCGGCACAGGCCAACATGGTTCCGCTGTATGTCCTCTTTGGCCGCCTGGGGCTGCTGGACAGCCTGGCCGGGCTGGTACTGGCGAACCTGGTATCAACCCTCCCCATCGCCGTCTTCATCCTGGGCGGGTTCATGCGGACCCTGCCCAAGGAACTCTACGAAGCATCCTCGATTGACGGCACCGGCCCGTGGCGGACGTATATCTCCATCGCACTGCCGCTGTCCGCCCCGTCCATCGCCGCGGCTGCCATCTTCCTGTTCGTCATCCACTGGAACGAACTGCTGTACCCGCTGCTGTTCATCCAGTCCCCCGGCAACCGCACGCTGCCGCTGGCGCTGCTGAGCTTCCAGGGCGAGTTCCAGACCAACTACCCGCTGCTGTTCGCCGGCGTCATCCTGGCCTCCCTGCCCGTGGTGGTGGCCTACGTCTTCCTGCAGCGGTACTTCGTTGCCGGCATCACCGCCGGCGCCAGCAAGGGATGAGCATCACGACGACGGCGGCGGGCTTCCACGCCCGCCCCGCCGTCCCGGACCTCTCCCCGCCCCACGAAAGGCATCATCCGTGAACCTCAAATCAGCCCAGCACCTCGTCAACGGCACCTGGCACGCCACCGGCACCTCCAAGCACGTGACGGACCCCGGAAACGGCAGCACCGTCGGTGAGGTTGTCTGGGGCACCGCCGGGGACGCCACCCAGGCAGCCGACGCGGCCGCCGAGGCCTTTGGGTCCTGGTCCCGCACCACGGTGCGGAACCGCGCCGACCTGCTCCGCAACGCAGCCGACCTCCTCGCCGAACGCCGTGATGAACTCGCACAGACCCTGGCCCTCGAGGCCGGCAAGCGGCTCCCTGAAGCCCAGGGCGAGGTGGACTTCTCCGTGGAATACTTCCGCTGGTTCGCCGAGGAAGTCCGGCGCACCACCGGCACCGTCAGTCCGCCCGAGCTGCAGGGCCGCCGCCACCTGAGCCTCCGGAAGCCCATCGGCGTGGCCCTCAGCCTCACGCCGTGGAATTTCCCGGTCTCCATCCAGGCCCGCAAACTCGCCGCGATGCTCGCCGCAGGCTGCACCGTGGTGGGCAGGGTCTCCGAAAAAGCGCCGCTGGCCGCCACCGGCCTGTTCGAGGTCCTGCATGACGCCGGTTTCCCGGCGGGCGTGGTCAACCTGGTCCACGGCCCGTCCCGGGAGATCACCGCGGCGCTGCTCAAGCACCCGGCCGTACGGGCAGTCAGCTTCACCGGCTCCACAGGCGTTGGCAAGCAGATCATGGCATCCGCCTCGGACCGCGTGGTCCGGCCGCTTCTTGAACTGGGCGGCAATGCGCCCTTCATCGTCTTTGAGGACGCAGACCTGGACGCAGCCGTGGAGGGGGCTGTGCTGGGCCGGCTCCGCAACACGGGCCAGTCCTGCGTGGCCGCCAACCGCTTCCTGGTCCAGGACAGCATCGCCGGGGAGTTCGCCGCCAGGCTGGCCGCGCGCTTCGACGCGATGAGCATCGGCCACGGCGTTCCCGACGACGGCACGCCGGTCCCGGACCTTGGCCCGGTGATCGACGCGGAGCGGGTCTCCGCCGTGCAGGCGCTGGTGGACGACGCCCTGGAACGCGGCGCCCGCCGCGTCACACAGCGGACCGATGTGCCCACCCACGGCTCTTTCCTGGCACCAACGCTCCTGGCGGACGTCCCGGACGACGCACCCCTGGTGACCGAAGAGGTCTTTGGTCCGGCAGCCGGCGTCGTGACCTTTTCCTCGGAGGAGGACGCCATCCGGAAGGCCAACGCCACCGAGATGGGCCTGGCCGCCTACGTCTGGAGCAGCAGCCCAAAGCGGGGCTGGGACATTCCGGAGCAGCTCGAAGCCGGCATCGTGGGCGTCAACGATCCCCTGCCGTCCGTGGCCTTCGCACCCATGGGCGGTGCCAAGCAGTCAGGCCTGGGCCGGGAAGGCGCAAGCCTGGGGCTGGAGGAGTTCGAGGAGGTCCAATACGTGGCCTGGCGGCCCTAAATGCTGACCACCGGGCTGGTGCTGGGCGCCGTTGTCATGGGTGCCGGGATGCAGCGCATCACCGGCATGGGCTTCGCCCTGGTGGCTGCCCCCTTCCTGGTGCTGCTCCTGGGCCCGGTGGAGGGGGTGGTGCTGGTGAACGTGTGCGGCGCCGTGACTGCCGGTGCCATCATCTTCCGGGTAGCCCGGGACATCGACTGGAAACGGTACGCGGCCCTCACGGCGTCGGCGGTGCTGGGGATCGTGCCGGCGGCCTTCCTGATCCGGCTCATCCCGCCGGCGGTCCTGGAGATTTCCATCGGGGTGATCCTGGCGGTCGGGCTGACCGTCCTGCTGGCCCTGAAGTCCGCCACGCTGCCGCCCCGGCGCCGCTACCTCCTCACCGCGGGCGGCCTCAGCGGGTTCATGAACACTGCGGCCGGCGTCGGCGGACCGGCGGTGAGCATGTACTCCATCGCCACACGGTGGCAGCACAAGTCCTTCGCCGCCACCATGCAGCCGTACTTCTTCACCATCGGCGCGCTGTCCCTGGCCTCGAAAGCCCTCACGGCGCCCGCCACGTTCCCCTCTCTTCCCGTGGCCATGTGGGCGGCGGTCGCCGGAGCCTGCCTCGTCGGGCTGGTCCTCGGCGATGCCGCTGCCCGTTTTGTCCCCGCCCGCGCGGCCCAGATCCTGCTGATTGTCCTGGCCTACCTGGGCGCGGCGGCCACCATTGTCCGCGGCCTGCTCGACGCCGTCGGGTAGCCAGCCACACCCATCCAACCAAACCAACCACCAACGAAAGGGCGGCCATGCCTGCCATCTCCCCGCACAAAAGCCCCTTGCGCGTGTCCACCAGCAACGGCGAGACCATCTCGCTGACGGTTGATGCCGGTGCTCCGGTGACCATTCAGCTTGACGTTGGACACGACTGCAGCCGTGGCGGCGCCGCCCGGCGCGCCGGCGCATACACAGATACCGACTTCGGCACGCGCTAACTGGACTAGTTTCGGACGTGCACCCGCATCAGAAAGAGGAAATGACATGACGTGGCTGAACAGTGCCGCCCACGCACGATGGCTCGAGGCAGAAACCGACCGGCTGATCAATTTCGCCGCGGCGTCAAAGGTGCCCACGGGATTCGGCTGGCTCGACGACAACGGCAAGGTATTCACCGACAAGCCGACCCATCTCTGGATCACCGCCCGGATGGTCCACAGTTTCGCTGTCGCCGCGCTCATGGGACGGCCGGGTGCGGGGACGCTCGTGGACCACGGCATCGCGGCGCTCAACGGTGTGTTCCGCGATGACGAGTTCGGCGGCTGGTTCGCCGAGGTGGACGGGAACGGGCCGGTGAACGACACCAAATCCGGCTACCAGCACTCCTTCGTGCTCCTCGCCGCCGCCAGCGCCGTTGCGGCAGAACGCCCAGGAGCCCGGGAACTGCTCGACGAGGCCCTGCGGATAGCCGACAGAAGGTTCTGGGACCATGAAGCCAACATGTGCTTCGACTCGTGGAACCGGGAGTTTACGGAAACCGAGGCCTACCGTGGCGGAAACGCGAGCATGCACTCAGTCGAGGCGTACCTCATCGTGGCCGATGTCACCGGGGAGGACCGCTGGCTGGAACGGGCCCTCCACATCGCCGAGGTGCTGATCCACAAATTTGCGCGCAACAACAACTACCGGGTGTTCGAGCACTTCGACCCCGAATGGACGCCCCTGCCGGAATACAACACCGATGACCGTGCCAGCCAGTTCCGGGCTTATGGCGGAACGCCCGGCCACTGGGTTGAGTGGGCACGGCTGCTGCTCCACCTCCGTGCCGGACTCGAGGCCCGCGGCCTGGACGTCCCGGACTGGCTGCTCGAAGACGCTCGCGGCCTGTTCGACGCCGCCATCCGCGACGCCTGGCAACCGGACGGCAATCCCGGATTTGTGTACACAGTCGACTGGGAGGGCAAGCCGGTGGTCACTACCCGCATCCGCTGGGTTCCCGCGGAGGCGATCGGCGGGGCGGCGGCCCTGTACATCGCCACCGGTGAGAAGAAGTATTCCGACTGGTACGAGCGGATCTGGGACCACGCCCGCGATTGGTTCATCGACTACGAGCACGGATCCTGGAAGCAGGAGCTCGACGAGCACGGCAATGTCACCTCCACCGTATGGTCCGGCAAGGCGGACATCTACCACCTCTGGCACTGCCTGGTAGTGCCGCGCCTTCCGCTGGCGCCGGGGCTCGCTCCCGCCGTCGCGGCCGGTCTGCTGGACGCACGGCTGACCGCCGCCGCGCAGGTCAGGGAACCGGCAGCCCGCTGATTCCCGAAGTGCCGCCCGACGCGCCGAAAACGGCAACGGGGACGCGCCGGGAACGGCACGGAGCAGGGGGCGGGATCCTGTAAATTTAAGGGAGGAATTCGTCCGGCCAGCGAGCCGCGTTCCACCCCTCCCCCTTGAATGGATCCCTCCCCCATGTCTTCCGCGATTTCCGCGCCGGCGCCTGCCCGTTTTCCGTACGCCGCGATGGTGGTCCTGGCCACCATCGCCTTCACGGCCATCACCACTGAGCTCCTCCCGTCCGGGCTGCTGCCGCAGATCAGCGCCGGCCTGAACGTGTCCGAGCCGGTGGCCGGCTACCTGGCTGCCGCCTATGCCGCGGTCATTGTGGTCACGGTGGTTCCGGCTGCCCGGCTGCTGGTGAAGATACCGCGGCACGCGCTGCTGGTGGGGCTGGTCCTGACGTTCGCCGCCAGCAACGCCATGGTGGGACTGGCGCCTGACTTCACGTCCGCCATGATTGCCCGTTTGGTGGGCGGCCTGGCCCATGGCCTGCTCTGGACCACCATGGCCCCGTTCGTCACCAGGGTGGTCCCGGCGGACAAGGTGGGCAAGGCCCTGGCCATCGTCTTCAGCGGGAACAGCCTGGGCCTGGCCATCGGTGCACCCGTGGGCACCGCGCTGGGCGGTTTCCTGGGCTGGCGTGCCGCGTTCATGGTGCTGGCCGGGTTCGGCCTGGTCCTCACCGTGCTGGCGTTCTTCCTGCTGCCGCGCGTCCAGCGGATTTCCGACGCCGTCCGCCCCTCACTGCGCAAGGCCATCGCCCAGCCCGGGGTGAAGCCGGTGGCCATTGCCTGGCCGCTGCTGGTCCTGGCGCACTTCGCCCTGTTCACCTACATTGCTCCGTTTATCCGCGACGCC
Source organism: Pseudarthrobacter sp. NKDBFgelt (assembly GCF_046097905.1). Taxonomy (NCBI): domain Bacteria; kingdom Bacillati; phylum Actinomycetota; class Actinomycetes; order Micrococcales; family Micrococcaceae; genus Pseudarthrobacter; species Pseudarthrobacter sp. NKDBFgelt. The sequence continues at coordinate 17,566 of NZ_JBJURL010000003.1, forward strand.
GGCTTCCCGGACTACGCCATCAGCCTCTCGCTCACCGTGCTGGGCGGCTCCGGGCTGCTGGGCATCTGGATCGCGGGCCTCACTGTGGACTCCCGGCCCCGGCGTTCCCTGCTGGTCACGACGGCGGCGATCGCCCTGTCCATGTTTTTCCTGCCCCTGGCGGTTGGCAACTTCGCCGTGGCGTTGGTCCTCATGACCGTCTGGGGTGCAGGGCTCGGCGCGATCGGCATCTACAACCAGTCCGCCATCCTTCGGGCGGGCGGCGAGTACCAGGAAGCCGCGAACGGCCTCACCGTGCTGACTATCCAGCTCGGCATCACCGTCGGCGCACTCTACGGCTCCGCGGCGCTGGTGGTGGGCGGTCCGCTGCTGGTTCCCGTGGCCGCGGCGCTGCCGGTAGTGGCAGCCTGGATCATCACCCTGGCCAACAAAAAGCACGCCTACCCGCAGGGCCCACGGGAGCGGGTGTGGCTGGAGCCGCGGCCCATCGCCGAAGCGGCGCCGGAAAAGGTGGGCGGGCGCTCCTAGGTTCCTCTCACGAACCAGAGAAAAACCCTTGATAGGTGACCATATGGTCACCTATCATTTTCTATATGGACGCAGTGTTCAAGGCACTCTCCGATCCCACCCGCAGGGACCTCCTCGATGAACTGTTCCGCGAGGACGGGCAGTCCCTGAGTGCGCTTGAGGCCCGCTTCGACATGACCCGCTTCGGGATCGCCAAGCACCTCAAGCTCCTGGAAGATGCAGGCCTGGTGGTGACCCGCCGTCGGGGGCGGGAAAAACTGCACTTCCTGAATCCCGTGCCCATCAGGCTCATCCACGACCGCTGGGTGAGCAAGTATTCAGAACCATGGGCCGCTGGGCTCAGCGACCTCAAATCCAGATTGGAAAGTCCCATGGAAAAGATCTTCGAAATCTACATCAAGACCACGCCGGAACGGCTCTGGGAAGCCATCACGGACAGTGACATCCGGAGCAAGTACCAGTTCGGGAACACCATCGAAACGGACTGGACGCCGGGCAGCAGCTTCACTATGAACAACGTCAAGGCGGGTGCTCCGCTGGGCGAGGGCGAGAACCTGGAGGTGGACCCGCCCCGCCGGCTGGTCCAGACCATGCGGGCCCTCTGGGGCGAGGACGTCAAGGCCGAGGGAACCTCGAAGATCACGTGGGAGATCGAGCCTGTAGGCGATTCCTGCCGTCTGACCGTCACCCACAGCGACCTCCGCGAAGGCGCCAACGAACAGCTGTACGGCGGCTGGCCGATGATCCTCTCCGGCCTGAAGACCTGGCTGGAGACTGGCGAGAAGCTGACCACCCCAGGCTCGCTGATGTACACCTAGGCGCGCTTCGTGCCGGCTACTCCGTCCGCTGCCGCCACAGCAGGCTCACGGCGAACGTCACCACGCATAAGGCCAGCATTGCCAGGACCATCCGGGCCCAGCTTTCCTGGTCCACGCCGCCGCCCGCGAACATGCCGATCATCACCGTGGCCGTGATCGCGCCGACGTACCGGCATGTCTGGTAGATGCCCGCCGCGACACCCCGCTCCTGCGGCCGGATGGATACGAACATGCCCTGGTTCGTGGCGATGCCCACGGTCCCGTACGGGATACCCATCAGGGCTGTCAGCACCACCACCAGCGGGATCGCCAAGGTGCCGGTGAGCAACCACATCAGGGCGGCGGCCGCAGTCAGGAGCATGACGCCGGCAACCAGCACCCGCCGCACGCCGAACCTTCCCATCGCTTTCACCGCCCAGGGGGTGGCCAGGACGGACATGCCCGCCAAGGGCAGCATCAGCAGGCCCACCACGCCGGGCTCATAGCCGCCGGCCTCCTGCAGGAGCTGGGGCAGGCCGAAGAAGACGAAGTAATAGACGCTGCTGAACACCGCGAAGGCGACGTAAATGAGCATGAGGGGCCTGTTGCGGCCCAGGAGCCTCAGGTCCAGGAACGGGCGGGCGAAGCGGAGCTCCCGCCAGGCAAACAGTGCCGCCACTGCCGTTCCCGCTCCCAGCATCCACCAGCGGTAGCCCGGCAGGACATTCAGGGCGGCCATCATCACCAGCAGCAGCGCGGTGACGAAGCCAAGGATGCCGGGAATGTCCGAGTCCCGCAGCAGCTCGGCCACGCTGCCGCGTTCCCGGGCTTTGTCCGCCGGCGCCGCCTGCCGCACGATCAGCAGCGCGGCCAGTGCCAGCGGAATGTTGACCAGGAACAACGCCTCCCAGCCCACAAAGCCCACCAGCAGCCCTCCGGCCACAGGCCCCACCGCTGCCGCCGATGTGTTGGCCATCTGCAGGATGCCCAGCGGGCGTGCCGGTTCCACGTTGGCCCGGTGCGCAATGGCGCCCACCATCACCACGGCGCTGGGATAGGCAGTGGCCGTGCCCAGCGCCATCACGGCCCGGGCCGCGCAGAGCAGCGCAAAGTTCGGGGCAAACGGCGCCAGCGCGCAGGTGGCCGCCACCAGCGCCATTCCCAGCATGAACATCCGCCTCGGCCCAAACCTGTCGGCAAGCCTGCCCATCACCGGCTGGCCCGCAGCTGAGGCCAGGTAGAACGAGGTGACCACCCAGGTGACGGCGGCGACGTCGAGCCCGAAGTCAGCGCGGAGCACCACCAGGGCGACGGCGATCATCGAGGAGTTGAGGGGGTTCAGGGCCGTGCCCAGGCTGAGGCCGGCGACGGCCAGCGCAGTCCGGGGTTTGTTGCTCACGGAAACAGTCTGCTGCATACCGCCGGGCTGGCGCGACTTTATGGAACCTGCCGCCCTGGCACGCCCGCCTGCACGGGCGGGAACAGGGTTTCTTCAACAATGCCGGTGAGCTTGCGGATCACCTCGGACTGCCCGGGCGCAGCCGCGGGTCCGCCACCAGCGGAGCTCCTGCCAACTCGGCGATCACACAGTCGGGCGGATGCCCTGCACGTCAGCGGGCGCGGCTCGCCAGGGCTCCATCGAGGAACTCCAGGTGCGCGGGCTTCACGGCCACAGCATCGCCCGAGTATTCGGGGTGCTTGGCGAGGAACTTCTTGATGAAGGGGCAGACGGGAACAATGCCCACGCCCGCCTTGACCGTCTCGTCCAGGGCAACGGTGGCGAGCTGGCCCGCAAGGCCCTGCCCGCCGTATTCCTCGTTGATCACCGTGTGGTAGAAAATCCGCTGCGGCGAGGCGCCGCCGTCGTACTCCTTGTACGCTGCCTTGCCAATCACATTGCCAGCGTCGAGGATCTCGAAGCGGTCGCGGTCGGGGTTGTGGCGGACGGTGATGTCACTCAAGGGGATCTCCTTCGATGCGGTGTGTCCTTCAGCCTAACCTCAGCCGAAGGGCATCTATTTCCGCACCCGTCCCTTACCGGACAGCACCGTCCGCCGCCCCGCTGACGGCGGCGCCGCCTTGCCCCGTTTCGGCCTAGCTCAGGTAGCCGTTCGGATTGAGGACGTACTTGGTGGCCGCACCGGCGTCGAACTCCGCGTAGCCCTGGGGCGCCTCCTCAAGCGTGATGGCCTTGGCGTTCACGTTCTTGGCGATGTGCACCTTGTCGTTCAGGATGGCCATCATCAGTTGCCGGTTGTACTTCATCACAGGGCACTGGCCCGTGGTGAAGCTCAGCGACTTCGCCCAGCCGGTACCCAGGCTCAGGCTCAGGGCACCCTTCTTGGCCGCCTCGTCAACGCCGCCCGGATCGCCCGTCACGTACAGCCCCGGGATGCCCAGCGCACCGCCGGCAGCGGTGATGTCCATCAACGAGTTCAGCACCGTGGCCGGAGCTTCCTCGGCGTCCTTGCCGTGTCCGTGGCCGCGTGCTTCGAAGCCCACCGCGTCCACGCCGCAGTCCACTTCCGGTACGCCCAGGATCTGCTCGATCTGCTCCGCCGGTCCCCCCTTGGTGAGGTCCACCGTTTCGCAGCCGAAGCTGCGCGCCCGCGCCAGCCTGTCCTCGTTCAGGTCGCCAACAATCACGACGGCGGCGCCCAGCAGGTGTGCGCTGGTGGCCGCTGCCAGTCCCACGGGACCGGCGCCGGCAATGTAGACGGTGGATCCTACGCCCACTCCGGCGGTGACGGCGCCGTGGAAGCCTGTGGGGAAGATGTCCGAAAGCATGGCCAGGTCCAGGATTTTCTCCATGGCCCGGTCCTTGTCCGGGAACTTCAGCAGGTTCCAGTCGGCATACGGCACCAGAACGTAGTTGGCCTGTCCGCCCACCCAGCCGCCCATATCAACGTATCCGTAGGCGCTGCCCGGGCGGTCCGGGTTCACGTTCAGGCAGATGCCCGTCTTGCGTTCCTTGCAGTTCCGGCAACGGCCGCAGGCAATGTTGAACGGGACTGAACAAACGTCCCCGACCTTGATGAACTCAACGTCGCGGCCAACTTCCACCACTTCGCCGGTGATCTCATGCCCCAGCACCAGGTCCGGCGGTGCGGTGGTGCGGCCGCGCACCATGTGCTGGTCCGAGCCACAGATGTTGGTGGCCACTGTCTTCAGGATCACGCCATGGTTGACGGCGCGCCCGACGTTTGCCGGGTTGACGCCCGGCCCGTCCTTCAGTTCGAACGTGGGGTAGTCGATGTCGATCAGTTCGACTTTCCCTGGCCCCTTGTAGGCAACGGCTTTGTTCCCTGTCATCTTTTTCTCCTGTTATCCCACGGTTCGCCCGGTAGGGCGGCCGTGATTCATGAGTGGTGATGCACACCCCGCCGGACAGGCACCGTCCAGCATCTGCTGATGGCTGGGGATCAGTTGCCGGAGAGCTTCCTGGAGTGGGGTGGGCCCAGTCTAAGCACGGACCGCCGCCATATCTAGGGGTCGTAAGCCCGGCTGACTACCTGTTTGTGGATTGGGGGTTACGCGGGCATCCGCCGGAACCGATGACTTCCGCTGCGAAGCCTTGTAGTCTCGGCACGGAGGACGATCCAATGTCCCGACACTGACGCAAAAACAAGGGAGTGGACATGCCAGCCAACGAGGACGAAATGCAGATCCTGGACCAATGGAGCAACCGGCTGGCCCAGGCACTGCAGATCCTGGATCTGAAGGTGGACCATGATCTGCTCCTGGATCTGGCCCGTAAATCCGCCGACTCCGTGACCCATGCCGCAGCCCCGATCACCACCTTCATGGTGGGCTACGCCGCCGGGCTGGAAGCCGGCACGGGCAGCGCCGGCACCAAGGAGGCGTCAGCGGCCTCCGTAACGAAAGCGGCAGACGTGGCGTTCCAGCTGTGCGAGGACGGGCACGACGGCGGCCCGTCCAGCAAGGGCTGGGCTGACACCGCCCAATAGCGGCCCAGGCCCGCAAATGCGGTGCTGGCCCGCGCCGCTTATGCGGGCGCGGGCCGCTCGTGCGGGCCAGACACCCTAGCCCGCGGCGGTCGGCTCCTCCTCGAGCGCGGTAACGGGCTCCAGCTTTACGATCACGGCTTTGGAGACCGGCGTCTGGCTGCCTTCCGCCACACTCTCCAGCGGCACTAGGACGTTCGCTTCCGGATAGTAGGCGGCCGCGCATCCGCGTGCGGACGGGTAGGACACCAGCCGGTAGTTCCGCAGGACCCGTTCCACGTTGTCCGGATACACCCCGCGCACGTCCACGTGCTGCCCGTCTTCCAGGCCCAGCTCGGCCAGGTCCTCCGGATTCACGAACACCACCTCGCGGCCCTTCTTGATCCCCCGGTACCGGTCGTTGTGGCCGTAGATGGTGGTGTTGAACTGGTCGTGCGAGCGCATGCTCTGCAGGATCAGGGTGCCGGCCGGGCGCTCCACATGCTCCAGTTCGTTCACCGTGAGCATGGCCTTGCCGGTGGGCGTGTTGAACGTGCGGGAATCGCGGGGCCCGTTGGGCAGGACGAAGCCGCCTTCCTGCCGGATCTTCCGGTTGTAGTCCTCGCAGCCCACCACCACGTGGGAAATATGCTCGCGGATCAGGTCATAGTCCTTCTGGAATCCGGCCCAGTCTGCGGAAATCCTGTCTCCCAGCACACGCTGCGCCAGCTGGCAGACAATCGCCACTTCGGAGAGCAGGTGCGGGGCCACCGGTGCAACGGTGCCGTGGGAGGCGTGCACGGCACAGACCGTGTCCTCCACCGAGACGAACTGCGGGCCGGACTCCTGCATGTCGATTTCGGTGCGGCCCAGCGTGGGCAGGATCAACGCCTCGGAGCCGGTCACGGCGTGGGAGCGGTTGAGTTTCGTTGAAATCTGAACGGAGAGGTCCGTGCCGGCCATTGCCGACTCGGCAGCCCGGGTGTCTGACATGGCACCCACGAAGTTGCCGCCCATAGCGATGAAAACCTTGATCCCGCCGTCGCGCATCTGCCTGATGGTTTCCACCGCGTCCGCCCCGTGCTCCCGCGGCGGTTCGAAGCTGAACTCCTTGCCCAGGGCGTCCAGGAACGCCGGCGGCATCTGCTCCCAGATGCCCATGGTGCGGTCCCCCTGGACGTTGCTGTGCCCGCGGATGGGTGAGGCGCCCGCGCCCGGCTTGCCGATATTGCCGCGCAGCAGCAGCAGGTTGATGATCTCCTTGATGGTGGCCACACCCTTTTTATGCTGGGTGATGCCCATGGCCCACGTGATGATGACCTTCTCCGCACGGAGGTAGCGGTCGGCCAGTTCGTCGATTTCCTCGGCCCGCAGGCCGGTGGCTTCCAGGACCGCTGCTTCGTCCAATTCGGCAAGGTGCGCCCGGAGTTCCTCGAGGCCCTGGCAGTGTTCTTCGAGGAACTGATGGTCCAGCACGGTTCCCGGATTCGCGGCCTCGGCGTCGAGGACCCGCCGGGACACCGCCTGCAGCAGCGCCATGTCCCCGCCGATCCGGATATGGAGGAACTGGTCCGCCAGATCGGTGCCGCGGCCGATGACGCCCTTGACCTTCTGCGGGTTTTTGTAGCGCATCAGTCCGGCCTCGGGCAGCGGGTTGACCGCCACGATGCTTGCACCCGCTTCCTTCGCCTCCTCCAGTGCGGTGAGCATCCGCGGATGGTTGGTTCCAGGGTTCTGGCCCATGATGATGATCAGGTCAGCCTTGGCGAAGTCGTCATAGGAAACCGTGGCCTTGCCCACGCCGATGGTCTGGCCCATGCCCCAGCCGGAGGACTCGTGGCACATGTTGGAGCAGTCCGGCAGGTTGTTGGTGCCGTACCCGCGGATGAACAGCTGGTAGAGGAAGGCGGCCTCGTTCGACGTGCGGCCGCTGGTGTAGAAGGCTGCCTGGTCCGGGCTGGGCAGGGACTTCAGCTTGTCCGCAATGATTCCGAACGCTTCGTCCCAGCTGACGGGCCGGTAGTGGTCCTCCCCGGCGGGCTTGTACACCGGCTCGGTCAGGCGTCCCTGCATGCCCATCCAGTATTCGGAGCGCTTCAGCAGTTCGCTGACGGGGTGCTCCTGCCAGAAGTCGGAGCCGATCACCACCGGGGTGGCCTCCCACGTCACGGCCTTGGCGCCGTTTTCGCAGAATTCGAACGTCTTGCGGTGGCCCGGGTCCGGCCACGCGCAGCTCATGCAGTCGAACCCGTCCTTCTGGTTCAGCGCCAGCAGTGTCTTCCTGGACCGTTCCAGGCCCATGTGCTTCAGCGCGGGCTGCATGGAATGGTAGACGCCCGGGACTCCCGCTGCCCATGTCTTCGGGTGGCCGCTGACTTCAATGTCGGATTCGTCGGCCTCTTCAACTTCGGGATTCTTGCGCGTCACGGCTGGTTCTCCTTGCGTTCTGCAGGCGCGGCCATCTTCCGATGTTTCGGCGGGCCGGTTCCGTTCCCACACTTGTTCAGGGTGGCGGGGAAGTCAAGGAGGGCGGCTCCCCCGCCCGGCCGGCAGCATGGGTAACGGACGACGGCGGCACGCGGCTGGCGTTAGGCTGGTTACCTTGGCTGAAGCAAGCGGCCGGAGGAACCTCTCTGTGCGGAGCGCCCCCATGTCCGACGATCTTGCCCTTGCCGCCCTCGCGGCATCCTCTTTCTCCCTCCCCCGCCTGCGGGACGGCCAACTGGCCGGCATGGCAGCCCTCGCCGCCGGCCGCGACGTCCTGGCCGTCATGCCCACCGGCTATGGCAAGTCCGCGATCTACCAGGTCGCGGCGCAGCACCTGCACGGCACCACGGGACGTCCCGCCGTCGTGGTCTCCCCGCTCATTGCCCTGCAGGAGGACCAGTTGGAGGGGCTGGAAGCGGACCTGGGTCCGGGTGCGGCGGTGGCCGTCAACTCCTCCCGCAGTGATTCCGAGGTGGACGCGGCCTGGCAGGCGATGGAAAGCGGCACGGCCACCTTCCTGTTCCTGGCCCCGGAGCAGCTGGCCAAGCACAAGACCGTGGACCGCATCGCAGCCCTGGGCATTTCCCTGTTCGTGGTGGACGAGGCCCACTGCGTCTCGTCCTGGGGCCACGATTTCCGCCCCGACTACCTCGGCCTGGGCCACGTCCGCGAACAGCTCGGCAATCCTCCCGTTGCCGCCCTCACCGCCACCGCATCACCCCCGGTCCGGGACGAAATCGTGGAACGGCTGCGCATGAAGGACCCGCTGGTCCTGGTCCGCGGATTCGACCGGCCCAACATCAGGCTGGACGTCGTGCGCCACCACGAGGACAAGGACAAGCGCAAGGCCGTGCTGAAGCAGGTGGCCGCCCTGGCCCAAAACGGGCATGGGCTCCTCTACGCCGCCACCCGCAAGGACACCGGGAAGTACGCCGCCAAGCTGTGCAGGGAGGGGCTGCGCGCGGAGGCTTACCACGCCGGCCGTTCCGCGGCGGACCGGGAGCACATCCACGAACAGTTCCTGGACGATCAGCTCGACGTGGTGGTGGCCACTACTGCTTTCGGCATGGGGATCGATAAACCCAACGTGCGCTTCGTGGTCCATGCGGATATTCCGGAGTCGCTGGACTCCTACTACCAGGAGATCGGCCGGGCCGGACGTGACGGGGAATCGGCGGCCGCGGTGCTGCACTACCGGTCAGAGGACCTGGGGCTGCGGAAGTTCTTCGCCACCCACTCCCCGGATCCCGACTCGCTACTGGCTCTGCTGAAAGTACTGAAGGCAGCGGGCGGGCCCACGCCCAAGTCATCGTTGCCTGATCTCACGGGGCTTCCCGCCCGGCGCATCACCGGACTGCTGAACCAGCTGGAGGAAACCGGCGCCGTGGCACTTGGCAAGCGCGGTGTCCGGCTCGCCTCCGAAGCCAAGCTGCCCGCCCTGGTGCGCGGCGCCGTCGAACTCGGCGAAGCCCGCCAGCGCGTTGACCAGTCCCGGCTCACCATGATGCGCGCCTACGCCGAGGCGGACGGCTGCCGCCGCCAGTTCCTGCTGGGCTATTTCGGCGAGGAGCTGGCGGAGGCGTGCGGCAACTGTGATGCCTGCGCCGACGCCGCCAGGCACCCCGCAAGTGACAGGGCGGACGACGGCGGCGCCGCCTCGGGTGGCCGGGCGGCGGAACCGTTCCCGCTCCAGTCCGCCGTGGTCCACAAGGTGTGGGGACCGGGCCTGGTGATGCGGCACGAGGACGACGTCATCACCGTCCTGTTCGAACACGAGGGCTACAAGACCCTCTCGCGCGCAGCCGTTGTGGAACACGAACTCCTGAAGCCGGCATAGGTGGGTAGGCTTTAAGGAGACTCCGACGAAAGGCCCGCAGCATGGAAGTACCTGCTTATGTTTGGACCCTGACCATTGCCGGGATCGTGGGCCTGCTGGCTTTCGATTTCTTCTTCCATGTGCGCAAGGCCCACACGCCCACCCTCAAGGAAGCTGCCGTCTGGTCCTCGATCTATGTGGGCATCGCGGTGCTCTTCGGACTGGGCGTACTGCTGTTTGGCGGACCCACGATGGGTACCGAATACTTCGCCGGATACATCACAGAGAAGGCACTGTCCGTGGACAACCTCTTCGTGTTCCTGATCATCATGGCCAGCTTCCGGGTACCCCGCGCGGACCAGCAGAAGGTGCTGCTGTTCGGCATCGTCTTCTCCCTGATCGCCCGCACGGGATTCATCCTCCTGGGCGCTGCGCTGATCAACAGCTTCGCGTGGGTGTTCTACATCTTCGGCCTGATCCTGCTGATCACTGCAGGCAACCTGCTCAAGCCGGGCAGCCACGACGACGACTCCGAGGGCCTGGTGGTCCGGCTCGCCAAGAAGTTCCTGCCGGCGTCGGAACACTACGACGGCGACAAACTGTTCACCGTTGAGAACGGCAAGCGCGTCCTGACCCCGATGCTCCTGGTGATGGTGGCAATCGGCGGTACGGACATCCTGTTTGCGCTGGACTCCATCCCGGCGATCTTCGGCCTGACACAGAACGTCTTTATCGTCTTCACGGCCACGGCGTTCTCCCTCATGGGCCTGCGCCAGCTCTACTTCCTGATCGACGGACTGCTGGACCGGCTGATCTTCCTGTCCTACGGCCTCGCCGTCATCCTGGGTTTCATCGGCGTGAAGCTCATCCTGCACGCCCTGCACGAGAACACCCTGCCGTTCATCAACGACGGCGAGCACGTCAGCGTGGTGGAGGTCAGCACAGGCGTTTCGCTAAGCGTCATCCTCGGCGTCCTGGTGATCACGGTCCTGGCGTCCATCTTCAGCCCCAAGGGCAAGGCCAAGAATGCCGTTTCCGGCGCCCGGCGGCACGCCGTCGAGTACCTGGACCTCAACTACGAGACGGACATGAACGAGCGGGACAAGATCTTCGCCGCGATGTGCCGCGAGGAGAACGAGATCCGCAAGCTTCCGGAGAAGTACAAGCGGCTCATCCGCAACGAGACCGAGTTCCTTGACCTGCTGCGGAAAGCCCACGACGAACACGACAAAGCCCAGGTGCGGGCGGCCGCCGAAAACTGATCGTCCCACCCAACTAGGTAGCAGTAAGTGTCGTTTTGAGGGCTCAGAACGACACTTACTGCTACCTACTTTGAAGCTTGTCTGTTTGTCAGCGCCCCTTGCTACGTTTGGACCAGGCCAGGGGAACAGTCCCTGGTTCTGGCAATAACAGCCTGGCGATGACAGCCCGGCTGTCGATGGGGAGGCCCCGTGTTCTTGCTCGAAGCCGCAGAGGCCGGCGCGCCGCCGGACCTGGTGTTTTCGGCCAGCGACCTGGTTGCCGCCAGCGAGTGTGAGTACCGCACGCTCCGGATCCTGGACGAGAAGCTGGGCCGCACTGCCAAGGCGGAGTTCCCTGCGGACGAGATGCAGGTCCGCGCCGGCGAGCTGGGCGACCGGCACGAACAGACCGTCCTGGCCAGCCTGGTTGCACGGTACGGAGAGTGGGATGCCAGCCGCGGCGCCGGCGTCTATTCGCTCGAACGCGGCCAGAACCTGCGCGGGGACCTGCAGGCCAAGCATGCGGAGACCGAGCTCGCTCTGCGGTCCGGGGCTGACGTGGTGTTCCAGGCCACCTTCTTTGACGGGGAGTTCCTGGGCTACGCGGACTTCCTGGTCAACGAGGCCGCGGGCACAGGCAGCCCGGGCCGGTATGAGGTCTGGGACACCAAACTTGCACGGCACGCCAAGGTGGGCGCCCTCCTGCAGCTCGCGGCCTACGGCGACCAACTGCTAGGGATGGGGCTGGACCCCTCGCCGGTGGTCACCCTGGTCCTGGGGACCCGCGTGGGCGAAGACTGGCTCCGCAGCAGCCACTCCCTCCCGGACCTGTTGCCGGTTTTCCGCGAACGGCGGCGGCGCTTCCGCGAGCTGACCGCGGAGCACAGGGCAGGTGAAGCCACTGTGAAGTGGCAGCAACCGGGGATCGTCCACTGCGGCCGGTGCGACTACTGCGCCGAGCAGGTCCAGGCGCACCGGGACCTGTTGATGGTGGCTGGAATGTCCGTGGTGCAGCGGAAGAAGCTGCATGCGGCAGGCATCACCACCATCGATGAACTGGCGGCGATGCCTGCCGCGGACGCCAGGAATTCCGTGGTCCGGCTGCGCGCCCAGGCGCGGATGCAACTGGGACTGGACGCCGTGGCGGGGTCCCGGACCTTCACCCAGGACGGCGGGCCCCACACCGTCTCGTTCACCGTCCTGCCTGACAACACCATAGGGTTGCTCCCACCGTCCAGCCCGGGGGACATCTTCTTCGACTTCGAGGGCGATCCCCTCTGGCAGGATCCGGCTACCGGCGCCTGGGGCATCGAGTACCTGTTCGGCGTTGTTGAGGCGCCGGCCGCGGACCATGTCGGTGATCCCGTGTTCCGCCCGTTCTGGGCCCATTCCCGGTCCGAGGAGCGCCGCGCCTTCCTGGACTTCCTCGCGTACGTGGAAGAACGCCGCGCCCGCTACCCGGACATGCACGTCTACCATTACGCCGCCTATGAAAAGACGGCCCTGCGCAACCTCTCCCTGGCACACCAGGCCGGGGAGGACACCGTGGACTCCTGGCTGCGGGAAGGGCTGCTGGTGGATCTCTACGCCACGGTCCGGCAGTCGCTGCGCATCTCTGAGGCGTCCTACTCCATCAAGAAACTGGAACCGCTGTACATGGGCAGCAACCTTCGCTCGGGTGACGTCAAAGACGCCGGCGCGTCCGTGGTGGCCTACGCCGCCTACTGCGCGGCCAGGGACGCGGGGGATCACGCCGAGGCAGGAAAGGTCCTGGCGTCCATCTCCGACTACAACCACTACGACTGCCTGTCCACGCTCCGGCTTCGGGACTGGTTAGTGGACGTCGCCAGGCAGGCCGGCGGGATGGCAGCCGGAGAGGCCGAGGCCCGCCAGCCAGCGGCGGCAGGGGAACCGGCTCAGGAAACGACACAGGAAACACTCCCGGAAGCGGCTCAGGAAACGCCTGAGGAAACCGCTCTGCGCGAATACCTGGCAGGCCTGCCGGAGGACCGGGCCTGGACTGACGACGAACGCGCCATCGCCATGGTGGCCGCCGCCACCGGCTACCACCGCCGCGAACGCAAGCAGTTCTGGTGGCAGCACTTCGACCGGGTGGAGGCACCGGTCGAGAACTGGGCGGACCAGCGGAACGTGTTCCTGGTGTCGTCGGCGGAGGTTGCCTCGGACTGGGCGCTGGCCAAACCCCGGGAACGGATGCGTACCCGGACCCTCCGGCTGCGCGGCACCATGACGGAGGGCTCGGACTTCCGCGCGGACTCCACGTGGTGCCGGCTCTACGACGCGCCGCCACCGGAAGGAATGGCCGTCCCGGATGCTGCTCCCGGCGCACGGGCTTTCTCCTTTGGAACGAGGATCAGCGACGTCGCCCCGGCGCCTGACAACCCGGAGCACACCATCATCACCGTTGCCGAGCGGGAGACCGGAAAGGTGGCCGCATACCCGCACCTTCCGGTCGCCCTCACCGAGGACCAGCCGCTGGCCACCACCAGCATTGAGGCTGCCATCGCCGAGCTTGCCCGCACGGTTGGTTCCTCCGTACCGACGCTGCCAGCCCACCCCGGGCTGGACATCCTGCGGAAAAAGGCCCCGCGGTTCCGCACCCTCCCCGGCCCGGTGGAGGTACGCCATGACACCGTGGGCTCCCCGGATTACTCCGCGGCCATCACGGCGTCCCTCCGGGATCTTGAGCACTCCTACCTGGCCGTCCAGGGTCCACCCGGAACCGGAAAGACGTACGTGGGCGCCCACGTCATCGGCAGCCTGGTGGCCGGCGGCTGGAAGATCGGCGTGGTGGGCCAGTCGCATAACGTGGTGGAAAACCTGCTCTGCCGTGCCATCGACACGGGCGACGTCTCCCCCTCGGCCGTGGCCAAGAAGCTGGCTGCGCCGCACGACGTCCCCTGGACCCGGACGGCCGACGGCGACGTCGCCCGGCTGCTCGCATCGCCCGGCGGCTGCCTGGTGGGCGGAACCGCGTGGACCATGACGGGCAAGGAACTCCCGGCGGGCTCTCTGGACCTCCTGGTGATCGACGAGGCTGGACAGTTTTCGCTGGCCAACACCCTTGCCGTTGCGCGGGCGGCCAAGCGGCTCCTCCTGCTCGGTGATCCGCAGCAGCTGCCCCAGGTCACCCAGGGCGCCCACCCGGAGCCGGTGGATGAATCGGCGCTGGGCTGGCTGGCCGCGGGCCATGCCACCCTGCCCGCGAGCCTTGGCTACTTCCTGGCAGACAGCTGGCGGATGCATCCGGACCTGTGCCGTTCGGTGTCACGGCTCAGCTATGAAGGAAAGCTGCGGTCCGCACCGGCGGCTTCGCTGCGCAGCCTTGAGGAGTTGCCGCCCGGCGTCGAAACCGTGTTCGTGGGGCACTCCGGCAATACCACCGCATCCCGGGAGGAGGCCGCTGAAGTGGTCCGGCAGGCACGGCGGCACCTGGGCCTGAAGTGGAAGCCTGGCGCCGAGAATGAGTTCCGGCCCCTCGGGCAGCAGGACCTGCTGGTGGTGGCCGCCTACAACGCCCAGGTCCATCTGGTCCGCAAGGCACTGGAGGAAGCCGGCCTGCCGCAGGTCCGGGTGGGGACGGTGGACAAGTTCCAGGGGCAGGAAGCACCCGTGGTGCTCGTGTCCATGGCGTGCTCGGCCGTGGCTGAAGCACCGCGGGGAGCGGAGTTCCTGCTGAACAGGAACCGGATCAATGTTGCGGTGTCGCGAGGGCAGTGGCGGGCAGTCATCATCCGCTCCGCCGAGCTCACGAGCTACATGCCGCACCGGCCCGCAGCCCTGGAGGAACTTGGCGCGTTCCTGGGCCTTAGCCCGCGCGCCTGACGGGAAATACCTGTCAGCGGGCCCTGAACCCGCGGAAGTTGCCTTGCGCTACGGAGAGCGAGTCCTCAACCCGCTCCACCCGGCCGGGGGTGTTTCGGGAATTCAGCCAGTCGAGAAGCGCCCGGACCTGTGGCTCGGGGCCCTCGGCAACCACGGCGACCGAACCGTCGCCGAGATTCGTCACTTCGCCTCCCAGGCCCAGTTCCTCCGCCTTGCCCATGGTCCAGAAGCGGAAGCCCACCCCCTGCACCATGCCGAAAACGCGCGCCTCCAGCCGGACGGCATCCCCTTCAGGCGGGCCCGCCGCAGCGTCGTTGTCCGGCCCCTCAGGCGCCCCGGATGACGGACCTGCGTGCCTCGCCATGGTGCCTCCCCTGAGTCGGCGCCGTCCCTCCCAACTAGGTAGCAGTAAGTGTCGTTTTGAGCCTCCAAAACGACACTTAGCGCTACCTAGTTGGGCTGAAGGGCAACCCGTTAGTTGATGGTGATGTCGCGGGTGCTGTGGTTGTAGCGGATGGTGACGGTGCCGCCGGCGTGGTGCAGTTCGTGGTTGGGGCCGTCGAACGTGCCGTAAGCGCCGTAGTTCTCATCCCAGGAGCGGTTGATGGCGATCTTGAAGGTGTAGAAACCGGCGGGAAGTTCGGCGCTCTTCTTCCAGATCTGGTCCAGGAAGTCGAATTCCATCTGCGCTTCGTCGTACTGCGGAGCCCAGTTTTCGGGCGCACCCAGGATGGTGTTGAAGTCACCGGCAACAGCCACGGCTTCGGGCTGCGGGTGCGTCTCGACGTCCGCGTCCTCAAACGCCTCGGGCGCTGCGGGGGCAGCAGCTGCCTCCGTCGTGGCCGGGGCCTTGCCCTTGCGGACAGCCTTCACCACGGGTTCGACGGCGTCCTCAAGTACCTTGGCTGCCTTGCCAACGGCGGCGGCGGCCTTCTTGGCAGGTGTCTTCTTAGTGGCCTTTTTGGGTTCCGCGGCGGCAGCTGCCGTTTCGGGAACCGCGGTGGTCTTCCGGACGAAGCCCTCAGGAGCAGTGGGAACCTGGACGTCGGCAGGGATGGGCGTGCCGGCGTCGAGCGCGCTGGCGAAGGAAACCGCATCCGGGAAGGCGACCGTGGCGCGCATGCCTTCGTCGGTGATGGTCCAGCCGGAGCGGCCCTTGACCAGCCAGCCGGCCTTGACCAGCTTTGCCGTGGCCGAGGTGAGCGTCTTGTGGCCGCGGGGAATGCCGCCGCTGAGCAGCTCGGCCTCATGCTCATTGAACGGCACCCTGGCCGTTGCCTCGGCGAGGACCTGGCCCGCGTTCAGTGCATCGCCGGACCACACACCTTCGGTCAGGACATCCAATACGGTCTTGAGTCGAAGGAAGGTGTTTTCTGCGGTGGACTTGGCCATGATTCCCCTTTATAAAAGCGATCGGTCTTAGGCATCTTGCCAACTGCCCGTTAAATCGCGCGACTTGAAATGGTTAACACTGCGTGTCGTGACCGACTATTAAGCGGACGTCCCAACAAGTGAGGCTGAGGTCTCGGGAAACGGGCTGGCTGCACAACCCCTGAGCGCTGACATGGGTGCCGCACTGCACTTCCCAGACACGCCTGCGGCACCCAGTTTAGCGGTACGAGGCCACTGCTGTTGCCTCGGACACGTTACGGGTGCGCCACATCCCCGCTATTCAGTTCATCCAGCAGCTCAGCCTTCCGCTCCTCGGAAGCAAAGGACGAGTGGATGGAGTTCGCGGCGAGCCTGGCCTTGTCGAAGTCAGAGAGCTCAAAGACCGCCCCAAGCTGGGCAAAGTTATCATCCACGTAGCCGCCAAAGTAGGCCGGATCATCGGAGTTCACGGACACGTTCAGGCCGGCTGCCAGCATGGCGGGAAGGGGGTGGTCTGCCAGGGTGTCCACAGCCCGGAGCCGGACGTTGGAGAGCGGGCACACCGTCAGCGGGATGCGGGCATCCACGAGGCGCTCCACCAAATCCGGGTCGTCCATGCAGCGGATGCCGTGGTCGATCCGCTCCACGCCCAGGATGTCCAGGGCCTCGATAATGTACGACGCCGGCCCCTCCTCCCCTGCGTGCGCGGTCAGCCGCAGCCCAGCCTCGCGGGCTTTCGCATAGAGCCGCTCGAACTTGGACGGCGGGTTTCCCACCTCGGCGGAGTCCAAACCAATGGCAGCAATCGGAGCGTTCATGGCCAGCAGGCCGTCCAGGACCTCCAGCGCGGATTCCTCGGAGAGGTCACGCAGGAAGGCCGCAATCAGCAGCGTGGAGATCCCGAACTCCTCCTGGGACGTGGCCAGGACGGACGCAACGCCGTTGACGCACGTTTCCAGCGGGATTCCGCGCGAGAGGTGCGCCTGCGGGTCCATCATGATTTCGGCATGCCGCACCCCTGCGGCAGCGGCCCGCTCAAGGTAGGCGCGGGTCATATCGGCGAAGTCCTGCTCCGTCTGCAGCACGGCCATGTTGGCGTAGTACAGGTCGAGGAAGGACTGCAGGTCCGTGAACTCGTACCTTTCCCGGAGCTCGTCCAGGCCTGCATACGGGAGCGCGATGCCGTTCCGCTCCGCGAGCGCGAAGATCAGCTCCGGCTGGAGGGTTCCCTCAATGTGCAGGTGCAGCTCGGCCACCGGAAGGATCCTGGCGGGGACTTCCAGCTCTGCTGCGTCCAGTTCTGTTTCGGGCACGGCAGTGCCGCCGGCAAAGTTATCCATCGGGTCAGGATAATGCCCCGCGCCGGAATCACCACTAGAGTCGAACCAATGCAGAACGCTAAGCACGCTGATGACCTGCAGTACCCGGTTCCTGCCCCGGCCACCGACGGCTTTGTCCGGGTCCGGGGAGCCCGCGAAAACAATCTCCGCAACGTGGATGTGGATGTCCCGCGCGATGCGATCGTGGCGTTCACCGGCGTCTCCGGGTCCGGCAAGTCCTCCCTGGCGTTCGGCACCATCTATGCCGAGGCCCAGCGGCGCTACTTCGAATCCGTCGCCCCGTACGCCCGCCGCCTGATCCAGCAGGGGCACAACCCCAAGGTGGAGCTGATCAGCGGGCTGCCGCCCGCCGTCGCCCTTCAACAGCGCCGCGGCGCTCCCAGCAGCCGGTCCACGGTGGGAACCGTCACCACGCTCTCCAACTCCCTCCGCATGCTGTTCTCCCGGGCGGGCACGTACCCGGCCGGCAGCACCCAGCTGGACTCTGACGCCTTCTCCCCCAACACCGCCGCCGGCGCCTGCCGGGAATGCCACGGCTTGGGCGTCGCGCACACCGTGACAGAGTCCTCGCTGGTCCCGGATCCGTCCCTGACCATCCGCGACGGCGCCATCGCGGCCTGGCCGGGCGCCTGGCAGGGAAAGAACCTGAGGGACATCCTCACCCACCTGGGCTACGACGTCGACGTCCCGTGGCGCAAGCTGCCCAGAAAACACCGTGACTGGATCCTCTTCACCGAGGAACAGCCCGTGGTGGAGGTGACCCCGCAGCGCGACCGCGTGGCCAAACCCTACAAGGGGCGGTTCTGGAGCGCCAGGAGCTATGTCCTCCATACGCTGGCTGATTCGCAGAGCGCCTCCATGCGTGACCGCGTGCTGGCCTACATGGAGTCCGGGCCGTGCCCCCGCTGTTCCGGGACGGGCCTGGTGCCCGAGGCCCTGGCCGTCACGTTTGCGGGCAGGACCATTGCGGAACTCAACGGGCTCCCCATGGTGGAGCTCGCCGAGGTTGTCCGTCCCACCGCTGTATTGGACGACGCCGGCACGGCCTCCCGCACTCAGCTTTCCGGAGAGTCCAACGAGGTGGCTGTGGCCATCACCCGGGACCTGCTCCAGCGCATCACGGTCCTGCTGGACCTCGGGCTCGGTTACCTGGCGCTCGGCCGGGCCACCCCCACCCTTTCGCCGGGCGAGATGCAGCGGCTCAGGATTGCCACGCAGCTGCGGTCCGGCCTGTTCGGTGTGATCTACGTGCTGGATGAGCCATCCGCCGGGCTTCATCCGGCCGACGCCGAGCCGCTCCTGGAGGTGCTCGAGCAGCTGAAGTCCTCCGGCAACTCGGTGTTCGTGGTGGAACACAACATGGATGTGGTGCGCAGGGCGGACTGGCTGGTTGACGTGGGCCCCCGCGCCGGCGAAGGCGGCGGCGAAGTGCTCTACAGCGGGCCGGTTGGCGGTCTCGCCGCGGTTGAGGAGTCCGTCACCAGACCGTTCCTGTTCGACGACGGCGGATCCGTCCCGCGCGGTGGTTCCGGTGCCGGCGGGGCCAGGGAACCTGAGGAATGGCTGGAGCTGAAGGACATCACCCGGCACAACCTTCGCGGGCTGGATGCCGAGTTCCCCCTGGGCGTGCTGACGGCGGTCACCGGGGTGTCCGGCTCCGGCAAGTCCACGCTGGTGAGCAAGGTCCTGGGCGAGGCTGTCGGCTCCGGACTCAGGACCCCCGTGGAGCAGGATGGGGCCGCGGAGCCCCTGGAGCTGGGCAGCGTCCTCGGCAGTCACCGCATTGACCGCCTGGTGACTGTGGACCAGAAGCCCATCGGCCGGACCCCGCGGTCCAACCTGGCCACCTACACCGGGCTGTTCGACGCCGTCCGCAAGGAATTCGCCGCCACGGAGCAGGCCAAGGCCCGCGGCTTCGGCGCCGGGAGGTTTTCCTTCAACGTGGCAGGCGGGCGCTGCGAAACCTGCCAGGGCGAGGGGTTCGTCGCCGTCGAACTGCTCTTCCTGCCCGGCAGCTACGGCCCGTGCCCGGAGTGCGCCGGGTCCCGCTACAACCCTGAGACCCTTGAGGTGCAGTACCGCGGGCGGAACATCGCCGAGGTCCTGGCCATGACGGTTGATGCCGCATCCGGGTTCCTGGCCGCCGTGCCCGCTGCGGCCAGGAGTCTCAAGAGCCTGCGGGATGTTGGCCTGGGCTACCTGCGGCTGGGGCAGCCGGCCACGGAGCTCTCAGGCGGGGAGGCCCAGCGCATCAAGCTGGCCACCGAGCTGCAGCGGGCACAGCGCGGCCACAGCCTCTACCTCCTGGATGAACCCACCACCGGCCTGCACCCCGCCGACGTGCAGCTCCTGATGGCACAGCTCCATGGCCTGGTGGACGCCGGCAACTCAGTGGTGGTGGTTGAACACGACATGGCCGTGGTTGCCGGCGCCGACTGGGTCATTGACCTCGGCCCGTCAGGAGGGGACAAGGGCGGCCGGATCATGGCAACCGGGACACCTGCCGCCGTCGCCCTTTCCGCCGAAAGCCGCACCGCCCCGTACCTGGCAACCGCGCTCGCTCAGGGAACCACCAGCTAACGCCCAGAAACATCTCGATTTGATAACGGCAGCGCAATGTCTTAGCGTAAAAGGCATGCCCGCCGCTGGCGGACCCATGAATGCCCGGTGCTGCCTTCACCACAACTGCCCAGCAGGCAGCCACCGAAACGACCTCTATTCGTCAGGGGCGGGCAGTGGCGCAATGATCTCCGGGGACGGAAGCAGCGCAGGTGGCCTTCAGGAGCATCACCCATCATGAAAAACACCAAATTCCGTACTGCCGCTCGCCGCGGAGCAACTGTAGCCGCCATCTCCGCTGCAGGCCTGGCTCTCTCAGCCACCGCTGCCAACGCCACCACCAGCACCTCCACGTGGGATGCCCTGGCACAGTGCGAGAGCAGCGGCAACTGGTCCATCAACACCGGCAACGGCTACTCCGGCGGCCTGCAGTTCAGCCCCACCACCTGGGCTGCCTTCGGCGGCACGGGTTCCGCCGCTGACGCCAGCCGCGAGCAGCAGATCGCCGTAGCTGAGCGGGTCCAGGCATCGCAGGGCTGGGGCGCCTGGCCCTCCTGCTCCGCCCAGCTGGGCCTGAGCGGCAGCGGCACCAGCGTTGCGCCGCAGTCCGTTCCGGTCCAGAGCGCACCAGTGCAGGCGGCTCCGGTCCAGGCCGCACCGGTGCAGCAGAGCGCACCCGCCGTGCAGGCGGCTCCGGTTGCGAAGCACGTGACGGCCGTGGCCCTCAGCGGAGAGACCTACACGCTGCAGGCCGGGGACACGTTGAGCACCGTGGCTGAGAAGCTGGGGATCGCGGGCGGCTGGCAGCACCTTGCCGACGCCAACCTGGACACCATTGCGGATCCCAACCTTGTATTCGCGGGACAGGTCATCCAGCTTCCGGCCTAGTGCCTGTGAGGCTGCTGCCCTCCGGGGCACCAAAATCAGGTCGGCGATAGACAAATTCCGTTGACCGCTTACGACGCCGGCGCGCCCCCACAAGGGGATGTGCCGGCGTCGTTCTTTAACGCTTGTAAGCCGCAGCCATGGACGGGGCCTTAGGCGCCGGCGGGCAGTTCCCGGACGATCCGCACCTTCCAGGCTGAATCGTCGCTGGTGTCCAGCAGGGCGACTGTGCCGTGGGCCAGGTTGAGGGCAACGCGCTTGGCGGCGAGCAGCTCAAGGTAGAGGTGCTCGTTCATCCTTGCGGGGGTATCGATCATGTATTTCACGGCGTCGCGGACCTTGCGGTAGTTCGCGCTGCTTTCCCGGTGCTTGTGCAGCTCCAGGGCTGAGCGCTGCTTCAGCCGCGGCTCGTGCCGGTTCAGCCAGCTGACGGCGGCGTGGACGGCAACCACGAGGGTGAGCGAAACGCCGTAGATCCACCAGCCGCTCGAGAGCAGGAACAGAGGCAGGTTTCCGACGGCCACGATGGCGATCACAATGCGGAGCGCGGCGATGCGGCGCATGGTCAGGGCGACTGCGGCCATGCCGTCGCGGAAGCGGTGCTGTTCCTTGCGGGCCGCGGCGGGATCAAGGGTGAACTCGTCAAGGACAAGGATGCCCTTTGCCTCCGGGCCCAGCATCTGCCCGTAGCGGGGCAGCGCGGGGGTGGCGGCGGTGGTCTTTTCAGGAGTTGATGTCATGAGGGAGCTTCCAAAACGCTGGGGTGGTTGCGGTGATCTTAGTGGGTGAAGATCACTTACGTATGCATAGGTCCACTATGTGAACATCCAGGCCGTGCGCATGTGGTCCGTGGCACTGCAATTGGCACATCCGCCGGGTGCCGTCAGACTGAAGGGATGCAAACCTTCCTCCCGTACCCTGATTTCCGGCAGAGCGCCGCTGCCCTGGACACCGCCAGGCTGGGCAAGCAGCGCGTTGAGGCGCTGCAGACACTGCGTGCCCTGGTGATTCCCGGCTACGGCTGGCAGACCCACCCGGCCATCCGGATGTGGATGGGGTACGTGCCGGCCCTCACCATGTACGGGCTGGCAATGGTTGACGAGTGGACCAAGCGCGGGCACCCGGACAACACCTGGGCCAACATCGCGGAGTTCGCGCCGCAGGCAGCCCACCCGGACTACGCGGCGAAGATTCCCATGCCGCCGTGGCTTGGCGACCCGGATTTCCACCTGAGCCACCGCTCCAAGCTGGTGCGCAAGGAACCCAAGTTCTACACCCCGGTCTTCGCGGATGCGATACCGGAGATGGAATACGTCTGGCCGGAGCCGCGGCATGAGTTCCTGCCGCAGGAGCCTGAGGGTGACATCCTGTGGATCCTCAGGTCCCCGCACGACGACGTCGATCCCCAGACGCTCGAAACCGTGGCCCTTCCGCCGGTGAACGGGAGCACCGCTGCCGCCGCTGATGCGCCGGGTGCGGGCGGGGACTACTCCCCCGTGTTCGTCGACGACGGGTCCCGGCGCCCGTCCCGGCAGTCCCGCAAGGCACCGCCCAAGCAGCTGGTGAAGAAGCCCACCCGCAAGCGGCTGGCGCAGGAGGAGACATTCTCCACCCTTCCCGGAAAGACGCCCGTTGCCGTCCCGTTCGAGCATGGTGCGAAGTTCGCGGTGGGGCAGGTCGTGGGCCGGCCCATCACGCTGGAGGACGGCAGGTTCGGCAGGAACTTCACGGTCACCGAAGTCATCGACCGTTCCGCGTTCACCTATCCGGCGCTCCTGCAGGACCCGCGCGTGTTCTTCCCGGTGGAGGCACCGTAACCCATGACCATCCTCCTAGCCGGCTGTGGTGATCTGGGAACCGAAGCGGGGCTGCGGTTCCACGCGCTGGGCCACCGGGTGGTGGGCTGGCGCCGCTCCCCCGCAAAGCTGCCGTCCGCCATCGAAGGTGTCGCGGCTGACCTGGGCGCGCCGGGACTGCCGCCCGTTCCCGCCGACACCACCGCCGTCGTTATAGCCGTTGCTGCCGATTCGCCCTCCGAGGAGGCGTACCGCGCGAGCTATGTGGATGGACTCACCCACGTCCTCGACGCCCTGGAACGCGACCACGTACAGCCGGGCCGGGTGCTTTTTGTTTCCTCTACGGCCGTATACGGGGATGCCGGCGGTGGCTGGGTGGACGAAGACACCCCGACTGCGCCCGGCGGGTTTTCCGGACGCGTCCTGCTGGAAGCCGAGCACCTCCTCCAGGCCCGGTTCAGCGGCACGGCCACCACGGCCACGTCCCTCCGGCTGGGCGGCATCTATGGCCCTGGGCGCACCAGGTTGATCGACCAGGTCCGCAACGGTTCCGCCGTTGTTCCGGAGGACATCCGGTATACCAACCGCATCCACCGGGACGACGCTGCTGCTGCTATGGTCCACCTCGCCACGATGGCCGCCAGGCCCGAAGCGACCTATATTGGCGTGGACAACGATCCCGCCGATCTTGGCACGGTACTGCGGTTCCTCGCCACGGAGATGGGCCTCCCCGAACCCCCGGTGGGTGATGCCGGGCCGGCGCGGGGCGGCAACAAGCGCTGCCGCAACAGTCTCCTGCTCAGTACCGGATTCGCGTTCACCTATCCTTCATTCCGCGAGGGGTACCGGGCCGTCCTCGCCGGCGCCGGGGTTCGCCACCCCTAGCTCCCGCCTGGCTGCCGGTGCCGGCGCAGTGCTGCAGCCTGCCGGTGCGGCTCAGCCGGCGTCCGGACGCCAGTACCGCAGCCCGCCGCTGGTGCCGCCGTCGGGGGCGACGTCCACCACGGCATACGGGAATACCCGGCGGTCCGACTGGTCGGGTCCGCGGCCGCGCACGTCAGAACACCAGGTGCCGGTGTTGACGTACCGGGCGGCGCAGGCCCTGAGGGACGACTCCAGGGCACGGTGGGTATGGCCCGACAGATACCAGGCCACCCCGGAACCGTGCGCCTCAAGAGTACGGGCCACCCGGACCGCCGCGGCAGGGGCCTTTCCGCCGGCGGTACTGCGCCCAGCGGCCGCGAGCGCCATGCGGGTAGCGGCCGCCGGGAGCGCGGACACGGTCCGGAACCGGGACAGGCGCGCCAAGTCCCGGACAGCCACCCCGTCGAGCCCCAGCCGGAACGACTCGGCCTGCAACAGCTCGGCGTATGCGGGCTCCCGCACGCGGCGTTCCGCCCGCTCGGACGCCAGGCAGGCCTGGGCAACCGCCCCGGCACGGCCCAGGCGCGACCTGTACTGATCAGCGTTCCAGGCGGCGAGCGGGGGCAGGTCCAGTCCGTCGGTGCCGTTGACCGCAGCGCGGAGAATATCGGGTATCCGGTGCAGCGCGTGGTGCTGGTGCCCGTGCTCGGCCACCAGCACGCGGGGGACGTGCAGGAACCACGGGTGCACCTGGACCCGTGCGGGCTCGGCCGGTGACAGCAGCGCCGCCAGGCGGGCAGCCACCGAGGGGCGGGCCAGCTCCACGTCGTGGTTGCCGCACACGAAGTGCAGCTGCACTCCCCGCGCCGCACACTCCTCCAGCGCCTGGAACGTGCCGGGATGGCGGGCGCGGATGGAGTCGAGCCGGGCCACGCTCCCGTCCCCGCTGCAGCCGGCCAGCTCGAACGTGTCGCCCACAAACGCGACGTGCTGCTGCGGACCGGAGGCTGCGAGCACCTCGCGCCGCAGGAACCCGGTCAGCACCTCGCCTGGGTACCGGGGATCGTGGTCCGTCACGCCCAGGTGGAGGTCGCTGAGGAGCAACCACCGCGCGGCGCCGCTCATATGAGCAGTCCCAGCACGCGTGGAAGGAAGAGGATCAGGTACGTCACCCACATGGCGGCAACCACCTTGGTGCCCACTGCCCGGCCGAGGATCCTTGGGCGCGCGGGCTGCCCGGTGTCCGGTTGCGTGTGCCGGACCTCGAGCGCGACGAGTGTGAAAAGCAGTGCTGCGGCCGCGAGCAGGCCCGCCAAGTCGATCAACACGTCGATCATCATGACGCCTCCCTTCGCGCGCGCGCCAGGCAGGCGAGGACGGTGATGGCGCCCATCGTGACGATGCACGCCTGCCACGACCACACAGCGAGGTAGAACATCGCCGTGGACACCGCCGTGAGGGTGGCGAGGCCAAGCGCCAGGACGAGCAGTGCGCCGAGCGCGGCGTCGGTCACCGGCGTGAGCCGGGCCAGGGCCTGCCCCGGGAGCAGGACGAGGACGGCCGTCGCCGCCACCGCCTGCAGCGGTGTCGGCAGCCCGATGAGCGTCACCAGCGACAGTGCCACCGCCGCAAGACCGAGCGCCAGGGTCAGCCGGCTGACGCTGCCGCTCATGGCGCCACCCGGTACGCGCGTGCGTCGGCGTTGCCGAAGACGAACTCCACGCCGTCCTGTGCGCCCAGCCAGTCCTCCAGTTCGGCGAAGCCGCTCTCGCTGGTGGCACCCTGCAGCACGAGGCTCGCCTCTGACGAGCGCGTGAGCAGCAGCACGGCACCGGCAGGGTTGTGCCGGGCGTAATTGTAGACGAGGGGGCCGCACACCTCCGCTGACAAGTCCGTTTGGCACAGTTCGTCGATCGTCCGGTACTTGTTCTCAAGGTAGGAGTCGCTGCGCCAAGGCGTCGGGTGGGCTGCCGAGATAATCGCGGAGCCTGGGGGCGCCAGGCGCTGTGCGGCGACGACGGCGGCCATCTCGCCGTCGGTGAAGACGTCATACTGGGCGTTCCCGAAGCGCCCTGTCACGGTCAGCATGGCCAGCAGGGTGCAGGCAAGGGCAAGCCCGGCCGCGGCTCCGGCAGAGGGGCGCCTGTTGCGATGCGTGGGAAGCAGGACCGAGCAGGCCAGGACCGCCACGAAGGGCAGCGCGAACAGCGAAACGCGGATGAGCATCTCCCCGCCGTACAGCTGTGCGGGGAAAAGCAGCAGCGGGCTGACAGCCAGGAGGACCACCCTGATGTCGAGGCGCCCCCTGCGCCAGTCGCGCAGCGCGCCCACCGCCGCGAGCAGCCACAGCACCACGGTGAGGGCCATCCGGACCTGGACTACAAACACGTGTCCGGGGGTCCCGCTCACGCGGTCGACGACGTTTGCCTCGGCCGCGGCCAGCAGGCCTGCGTCCTCCAGGGGCGGGTGGCCCACGAGGTAGGCACTGGCGGGGTAGACGAGCCAGAGTGACAGCACCACAGCGGTGATCAGGGGCAGCCGGCTGGGCCAGACACGTCCGCTCAGGGTGAGGGCGATCATGGCGATGAGCAGCATGAACGGCGTCAACTGGTGGCTCGCGCAGATGACCGTGACGAGCAGGATAACCACCGCGATGGCGCTTACCCGGTGGGCATGCCGGGGCTCGGCGGGCGACCGCCGCCGCCACCACGATTCAAGGGCGGTGCGTTTGAAGCCGCCGAAGACCGGGGTCCGTGCGGCCAGGGGCCCGACGAGCAGTGCCACGACGACAAGGTAGAGGAAGAAGCCGAAGGCCTGGGGCGAAAGGTAGTCCTGGTCCTGCCAGTTGCCGAGGCAGAAGAGCCAGAGCGCAAGCCACCGGCGTCGCGGATCGCGCGTCAGGTAGCGTGTCAGCACGCCCATGGCAGCGAGCCATAGACCCATGTTGAGGACCGGCGCCCACAAAGCTACGGTGACCGGGTCGAGCCCCGTCGCCTCGAGCAGCGTCGCCAGGAGGGCGAAGAAGCCCGGCCAGTTGAAGTACGCGTCGATGTCCGGGTTGATCCCCTGGGTCTCGGAGAGGGCGTCGGCGATGCCGAGGTGGCGGAAGGCGACCTCCCCCCGAGGGATATCCGTCACGAAGGCCGCGGTCCCGAAGAGCATGAGCACGAGCACCGCGATGAGCCACAGCATGACCGGGCGGCGTGCCGGGCCCTCGCCGTCGCCGCGCAGAGCGACGGCGAAGGCGACGTTAAGGAGCAGGACCCCAGCCCAGAACGGGTAGGGCAGCACGGCGAGGAGCCCCAGGTCGCTATTAATGGGGACCTCCACCGTGGAGGCGGCCCCCGCGGCGA
Organism: Pseudarthrobacter sp. NKDBFgelt; assembly: GCF_046097905.1. NCBI lineage: Bacteria > Bacillati > Actinomycetota > Actinomycetes > Micrococcales > Micrococcaceae > Pseudarthrobacter > Pseudarthrobacter sp. NKDBFgelt. The sequence goes on from NZ_JBJURL010000003.1 coordinate 44,393, forward strand.
GAGCCAGGGACGCGGCGCCAGCCACAACGCACCCCACGTCGCGGAGCTTCCAGCGTCGCTCGGTACGGCTGGGGGCATCGATCATGCTGGTCATCGCGAGTCCTGCTTGACTCGCCGGAGGACGGCCACCAGCCGGATGCCGGCCGCCGCTGCACCGATGGAGAGCACCACCAGCCAGGCAAGCGCCATGGCGCTGGCCCCACGCTCGGCGGCCAGCAGGGCTCCGACGCAGAGGGCGGCTCCGAGTGTCACGCCAACAATGATCGCCTCAGCGTACCGTCCGCGGGCCCGGCACACGGCGTTGTAGGCCTGCAGCACGGCATATGCCACCAGTCCTGCCGCCAACAGCCGCAGGGCGTCCGCGGACGAGTCGGCGTAGCGCTCGCCCATCAGCCCGAGCAGCGGGCGGGCAAAGACGACGAGGACGACGGCGGCCAGGCCTCCTACGGCGAGCGACCATCGGAGGCTCGCCCAGGTGGTGGCTACCAGGCGGCCCGGCTCGCGGACACCTTCGGAAAACTGGACGATGCCCATCAGCATGGGAGCGGTGTAGGCGGCCCAGGCCATCATCCAGGCGGGATACCAGTAGGCGGCTGCCTCCGGCGACACCAGGTGCGCGAGCAGGAGTGGGAGCAACAGCCCGGGGGCGCGCTCGGTCAGCGTCAGGATCTGGTTCGGCAGGCCCAGGGCCAGCAGTGAACGGCCGCGCGCCGCGCGCAAGGTGGGCCTCGGCCGGTAGCCGACCAGTCTTCGCAGCTGGATCGCACCCACGACGCACGCCACGGTGGTCCCGAGCGTCCAGCAGGCCATCAGCACATCGGCGGAGGCACCGTGCGCCCGCCAGGCCACGAGCCCCGCGGCCCCGAGTGCCACCCCGCCGCCCAACGCGTACCTTGGGGCCGCGCTGGCACCTCGTCCCAGCGCTACGAGCGCCTGGTCCAGCACGATGACCAGGGTGCCGGTGACGGCAGCAACAAGGAATGTGAGCCAGAAGAGAACCGACAAGGAGGCTGTATCCGGCGTCACGGCCGCCTGCAGCACAAGGTAGCCGAGGGCCAGTCCGGTGCCCGCCACCCCCACGATGGCGAACGCGGCGTCCAGCACCCGCGCGGGCGGCTCCCCGCGTCCCACCGAGACGATCACGGCCGACCCTGCACCGAGCACCGCGAGCTGCGTGCAGAGCATCACCGCCGAGACCGCCGCCATGGTGAGCCCGACCTCGCGGTCGGACGTGGCGCGCGCGGCCACGACCCAGAAAGCGAAACCTGCGCCCGTCTGGGCGGCTTTTGCGACGACGAGGCCGAGCGAGCTGCGCAGGGCGGAGTGCCGGACGGTTGAGGCGTCCGTCTCAGCTGTCCCCCGCCCAGCCCTCACGACGCGAGACCCCGCGCCAGGCCTGCGTAGTTGTACCAGCAGAAGGCAACGTAGTAGCGCAGCCACCGGGGCTGGCCCGCCGCAAGGCTCAAGGCGCTGCCCCGGACTGCCGCGGCGGCGGGCAGCAGCACCAGCCTCGCACCGCGCCAGCCGTGTTTGCGGATCATCTTTCCCAGGCCGGTTCCGTCCATGAGGAACTGGTCGAGCGCGAAGTCGAAGTCGTCTGCAGCGAAGCGGTGTTCGACCATCACTCGCTGTGACACAGCCGTTCGCAAGCCTGAGTCCCGCATCCGCCAGCGCAGCTCAATGTCCTCCCCCGACTTAAACGAGTCGTCGAAACCCATGCCCAGCATCAGTTCCCGGTCAACGAGCGTGGCGACGAGCCCGAACCAGTTGCGGCTGCGCCCGGTGCGATGGTGGTGCGCGAGCGCCTGTCCCCAGTATCCCGGTCCGCCGACACTCTCCAACCCGGCCTGGAGGGCGTCATAGCCGCCCTCCACCAGCTCTGTGAGCAGGTCGGCGACCCCCGTGGGTCCGAACACCACGTCGGAGTCAACCAGCAGGACCCAACGGGTGCTGCTGTTCCGCACACCAAGTGTTCGCGCCCACGGCAGGCCGCGGCCCTCGTCGCTGACCACCCGGGCGCCGGCGGCGCGGGCGATGGCGACGGTTCCGTCCGTGGAGCATCCGTCCACGACGATGATCTCGGCGACCCCCGACTGTCGCAGGGCCTCCAGGCAACGGGGCAGCATGTGCTCCGCGTTGCGGGCAGGGACAACCGCGGTGACCTCGGCAGGACTGTGATCCACGGTGTCCGCCCCCTAGGCCTGCTCGTCGAGGACCGACGGCAGCAGCTGTTCGAGATGCCGGACAATGTCGTCCGATGCCTCGTCTGCCGTGTACGCGGAAGGCACCTGCAGCAGGTGGCAGGGCCGTCCGTCGAGTGCCTTGCTCAGCACAACCCCCTTGGCCGCGAAGTGCTCCCGCCACGGGACGACGGACGTGGCCGCCAGGCCGGTCACAACCTGTTGCGAAAAGCCCGCCATCTCGATATGGAAGTTGCCGATCATGCGGTCGACCATCCAATCGGCTGTCCGCTCGAGAATCCGGGTCCGTGTGCCCTCGAAGCGCTCGACGTACACTGCTGCCGCAAGTGGGGCCGCTGTGGTGACTTTCCGTCCGGGGAACGCGGTCTCCGCCGTCACCATGCGGTGCTCCGGCGACCATCTCCGGGAGAAGTCCGCGAGGCGCGGATAACGGATGACGTACGGGTGCACGATTGTGGTGAGCCTGCCGACGCCCTGCGAGAGCCGCGACGGCACAAGGGGCTTCCGGACACCTTCGAACAGGTGCGGGTAGATGGCCCGGTGATGGGGTTTGATGAACATCGGCTTTGCGTAGCCAAGCAGTGTGGCGTCCTCGGCGAGGAAGGCCCAGTCGTCACCCATGAACGACCACCCGTCGCGGCGCATCAGTTTGGCGGCGGTGCTCGTTTTGCCGGTCCCCCCGGCTGCGGGAAGCGCGATGGCCTGGCCCCGGTAAGCCATCGTTGCCGCGTGGATCATGGCGGCTCCCCGGCCGATCATGGCGGCGTCCAGGACAGGTACCACGGAGGTCAGCAGCTCACCCGCGCCGTGGATGCGCCACTGTTCTCCGTCCCTCACCACCTGGACCCTGTCGGCATTGAAGCGGACGCTGTCCTCCGTGTAGGCAAGCTCGTGCTCGAGCAGGCCCGCATCAGGCATCGGCTCCGGCTGGTCGTCGACGACGATGTCGGCCGGCCGCTCTGCGTCGGTGGCGAAACAGGCCAACATGCTCCGGAGCTGGTGTGCCGCCGGCGCCTTGGCGTCGACGCGGATGGTGACGCGGCCGTGGATATCGAAGTGCAGTGCGTTGGTCTGCGAGGTGCGCATTGTCGTCCCCTGTCTGGGTGGTGTCGGTCAGATGATGTGGACGGCGCCGGCCGTATCCACGGTGTCCGCGGTGGCGTCGCGGTGGCAGGTGGAGACGTTCACTGCACCTCCCGCCACGGACTGACCCCGGCCAGGGCCGGCTGGTCCAGGGGGCGCCCGGGAAAGTGGGCAAGGTGGCGTCCCCGGAAGTACCCCGCAGACGTAAAGGCCACCACCGCCACCACGGCAACCGCGCGGCCAAGGCCGGCAGGATCGCCACGGCTCCAGTCCCTCATCCCTGCAAAGATGGCCCGGGGCAGGATTCTGCGGACGTACCTGCGCTCGGGGCCCAGGGCCCGCTTGTGCCCCACTATGCGGCTGACCTGGGCCTTGGAGATACCTTCGGACCAGGACCTTGAAAGCATGTAGCGGACCGTTCCCCTGTTGGCGGGTACATGGTGTCGCACCAGCGCGGCCGGCTCGTAAACGATGCGGGATCCGGGCGCCCCCATCTTCGACCGAATGCAGATCTCGGTTTCCTCGCAGCCCAGCGGGATGGAACCGCGCCGGCCCAAGGAGAGGTTGAAACCGCCCACCGTTCGTATGACATCGAGCCGGAACGACATATTGGCACCAATGACGTTCCTGACTTCGGTTGCAACCCTTGGCAGGCCCCGGTAACTGCAGCCAACGATCCAGTCCAGCTCTTCGCCGAAGTACCCGGGACGGCCCGCCTCCCAGACAGGTTCCACCCGCCCACCCACTGCGAGTACCTCGGGATCGTCGTACAGAGTGATCAGGCGTTCCAGCCAGTCCGGTGCGGCCTCTGCGTCATCGTCGAGAAAGGCGACGACGTCTGAGTCCGCCAGGCCCACGCCAGTGTTGCGTGCCCCGGAAAGTCCGCGGGGGCCGGTGTTCCGGACCACGGTGACGTCATGGACGGTCCTTGCTAATTGCTCGAAGAGTTCCTCGTTGTGGTCAACAACCACGAAGACTTCGTTGGGTGCCCAGGTCTGCAAGCGGAGGGAATCGATGACGTCCAGCAGCCACACCCAGCGTTCAGCCGTGTAAGCGCAGATGATCACGGTGACCGTAGGGAACACCACATGCGTCATGTTCACGCCACGCTTATGGCAGGAAGGACGCTCATCGGATCGGTGGGCGTTCGCGGAAAGCTCACGTTGGCATAGGCGTACTTCACGCGGCGCAGCGCCTCGGGGCGTGCACCGGCAGTGGGGGCCTCCCAGAGGAGGCACTCGTGGGCCATTGTCCCCAGCACCCGCCAGCCGTCCCGGAAAGTCTGGAGGTTTGATGCCCCGGAGATGCGGTTCAACTCCAGGCTGGGGACCTCGGCTATCCGGAGGCCGGCCTTGGCGGCCCGGACGATCAGCTCAGTCTCGATCTCGAATCCGTCGGATTCCAGCTGCAGGACTTCCAGGCACTCCCGCCGGAATGCGATGTAGCCGTAGCAAAGATCAGAGTAGTTGCTGTGCAGGACCGCGTTGGCCAGCCCGGTCAGGGCACGGTTTCCTGTGCGCCGCAGCCACGTCAGGTCCTCCGACCCCCCTCCCGTGACGTACCGGGAGCCTTTGACGAAGTCGTAGTCGTGCTGGAGTGGAGAAATGAACCAGCCGATTTCCCTTGGATCCATGCTTCCGTCGGCGTCGAGCATGACGATGATATCGCCCGTGGCCGCGGCAAATCCTGACCGCAGCGCGACGCCTTTGCCTTTGCGCGGCTCGTTCACCACCACGATGTCCTTGCGCAGTGCTTGGGCCACCCCGACGGTGTTGTCCGTGGAACGGCCGTCAACAATCACCACTTCGTCCACATACAACGGCATGCGCCGAAGGACCCAGGGGATGTTTTGGGCCTCGTTCAGGGTGGGAATGACCACGCTGATGGATGCTCCCTCCGGCGCTGCCGAAGGCTTAAAGAAAGAGTTTGGGGGCTGGGTGGAAATGGACAAACGCCTCACCACTTCACTGCACTTAGAGAACTCCGGCCGCTGGACGCCCCACTGCAGGAGCAATCACCGGGCCTTGGTTCCTTCCTCGGCCCCGGGTAGGTTGAGCATAGAGTCGGCCCCGCAAGGTAGACACCAGTAATGTGTACTCGCTTTAATATCGCGTCCTACGTAGGGATTTGGCCATGGAACAACGCCCGAGCGCCGCTGCCCTCTGGCCCGATCCGCCTGACCTGCCACTGCCGGCCATCATGGACCAGCGCTGGCTTGACGCGGTTTTCCTGCATTGGCGGATCCCGGAATCATCCGCTGCCCGGTTCATGCCGCCAGGGGTGGCGCCGGACGTATTCGACGGCTCTTCCTGGGTGGGCCTCATCGGCTTCCGCATGAAGGGCGCCGGAATAGGTCGCGGCCCCGGAATTCCGTACCTGGGCAGCTTCAACGAGGTCAACGTGCGCCTCTACTCGCGGGAGCCGGACGGAACCAGGGGCGTGGTGTTCCTGAGCCTTGACGCGAACCGGCTGCCCGTTGTCCTGGCTGCCCGGCAAGCGGGGATACCTTATGTGTGGTCCCGCATCCGGTCATGGGGAACACCGCCTGAAGACGTGGGCGGCGGCCCCAGCGGCTATTCGGTCAGCCGCTTCCGGAAAGGCGCGTCCAGCCGCTTCAGCGTCACTCCCGACCCGCATTCGGTTGCTGACGACCCCCTTTCCCTCCACGTCACAGCACGGTTCGGGCTGCACAGCAGTTTCCACGGACGGACCATTTACGTACCCAACACCCACGAACCCTGGGCATTACACCACGCTGATGTCCACGAGCTTCACGATGGACTCATCAGCTCGGCAGGCATTGACGTGGACGGCCCGCCAGAATCGGTCCTGTACTCGCCCGGGGTGCGGACCCAGTTCGGCTGGCCGAGGGTGGTCACCGGCGCTCGGGGTTGAGGCCGGAAGTAAAGCCAGCGCCGGGAAGTCAGGCGTCCTGCCAGCCCCGGCCTTCGCTGAAGGTGGCCACGAGGGTTCCGACCCCGGACTGGAGCGAATTGGACGGGTCAAAGTAGAGGGAGCCTTCAGAGGCGCGGCTGTGGCTGATGAGCTGCTCAGCTTCAAGTTTCGCCTCCGGAACGGTGGCACCGATGATGCCAGTCCTGGCCGGGAGCTCCGTGGTGTGCACGGTGTCCGCTCCCGTCTCCGATAACGGAATGGTGGTGCCGGGGTTGATCTCGTCGTGGGGAAAATCAAACCCGGCGTCGTCGCCTGCGGCGGGAATCGTGTACTCCAGGAAATACGTCATGAAACCACCTTTGCAGAATCCCCTCGGCGCCGAAAGCCCGCCTGCGCGGAGGTGTTCCATGGGCCAACGCGGCGTCTTCCCACGTCAACCGGACGCTCCTATACTTGCCGGATGATGATGTCGCTGTGGTTTGGCGTCATAGCATCCAGTGCCCTGGTTCTGGGTGCCATCATCGGCGTCCGGTTCGAGCTTCCCAAGCGGCTGCTGGCCATGCTCCTGGCGTTCGCCGCCGGCGCCCTCATCACCGCCCTCGCTTTCGAACTGTTCGAGGACGCGTACGAACGCGGCGGCATCATCCGTGCCGCTATCGGCTTGATGCTGGGTGCGGTGGTCTTTACTGTCCTGAGCGCCATGCTGGACCGGTGGGCCCAGGCCGGCGACGCGAAAGGGGCCAAGGCGGCGGACGAGGTCCAGGGCAGCGCCAAGCTCGACACTGACGCGGCGGCCAGCGACAAACGCCCTACCTCGGCGTCGACAGCCGGAGCGGCAGGCCTGGCCTTGCTGGCTGCCGTAACTCTGGACGGAGTCCCGGAAAACCTTGCCCTGGGTATCTCCCTGGGCGAAGGAACGGGCGGGCTGGCACTGCTGGCCGCGATCTTTGTCTCCAACTTCCCTGAAGCGCTGGTGGGTTCAGCCTCGATGCGGAGCCAGGGCCGGTCGGCCGGAAGCATCATCGGGCTCTGGGTGGCCTGTGCCGCCCTGCTGGTCATCGCCGTCGTGCTCGGCGCCGGGCCCCTGTCCGGGACTGACCCGGAAGCCATATCCATACCGCTGGCATTTGCCGCGGGAGCCGTGATCGCATCCTTGGCGGATACCCTGATGCCGGAAGCCTATGAACATGGCGGCCCCGCGGTGGCCCTCAGCACCGCGGCGGGTTTCATCCTGGCGTTCGTCCTGTCGCTCGCCTAACCTCCACAAAAAACGGCTATTTGCCCAGGCCTGCTTTTCGCAGCGCCTCGGCCATGGCCGTATTGACCGGGGCTTCCTTTTTCGCAGGTGCCGGCGGCGCCGCGGGACGGCCGGACGACGGCGTCTTCCGCGCCTGACTGCCGCCCCGCTCCTGGCCGCGTCCCGCGTTCTGCGCATTGGCGCGTCCCGCGCCCTGTTCCCTGCCGCCAGCGCGCCCGGAACCCGTCCTGCCGCCGGCGGGTTCGTCGTCGAGGCGCAGCGTCAGGGAGATCCGCTTCCGGTCCGGGTCCGCCTCCAGCACTTTGACGCGGACCACCTGGCCGGACTTCACCACTTCCCGCGGATCGGAGACGAAGCGGTTCGCCATGGCGGACACGTGCACCAGTCCGTCCTGGTGAACGCCCACATCCACGAAGGCGCCGAACGCCGCAACGTTCGTCACGGTTCCTTCCAGCATCATCCCTGGTTTGAGGTCGGAAATCTTTTCAATCCCGTCGGAGAAGGTTGCGGCCGCAAACGCGGGACGCGGGTCCCGTCCCGGTTTATCCAGCTCGGACAGGATGTCCTGGACCGTGGGCAGGCCGAACGTCTCGTCCACGAAGTCGCGGGGGTCCAGGGATGAGGCCGGTGCCGATCCCGCCGCGGCCCGGATCTTCCGGGCAACCGAGTACGACTCGGGGTGGACACTGGAGGCGTCCAGCGGCTCCGCTCCCCCGGTGATCCGGAGGAAGCCCGCGCACTGCTCGAACGCCTTCGCACCCAGCCGCGGCACCTTCTTCAGGTCAGTGCGCCTGGCGAAGGGCCCGTGTTCGTTCCGGTAGGCCACGATGTTCTCGCTCAGCAAGGGTCCGACGCCGGCCACGCGGCTGAGCAGCGCGGGCGAAGCTGTGTTGACGTCCACGCCCACAGCGTTCACGCAGTCCTCCACCACCGCGTCCAGGCTGCGGTCCAGTTTCGAGGCTGTCACGTCGTGCTGGTACTGGCCCACGCCAATGGATTTCGGATCGATCTTTACCAGCTCGGCGAGGGGGTCCTGGAGGCGGCGGGCTATGGACACTGCGCCGCGCAGCGACACGTCCATGCCCGGCAGCTCCGCCGCAGCCAGTGCTGAGGCGGAATACACAGATGCTCCCGCTTCCGAAACCACCAGCTTCTGGGGCTTGCGGTCCACCTCCGGCAGTCGCTTGATCAGTTCGGCTGCGAGCTTGTCGGTTTCGCGGGACGCCGTGCCGTTACCGATGGCCACGAGTTCAACGCTGTGCTGCCGCGCCAGCCGGACCAGCGTGGCCAGCGCTTCGTCCCACTTCCGCGAGGGGGCGTGAGGGTACACGGTGTCGGTAGCAACCACCTTGCCGGTGCCGTCCACCACGGCCACTTTGACGCCGGTCCGGAGCCCGGGGTCCAGGCCAAGGGTTGCCCGGTTCCCTGCGGGGGCAGCCAGGAGGACGTCCCGCAGGTTCGCCGCGAACACACGGACAGCTTCATCCTCGGCGGCGGCAAACATCCGGCCGCGAAGGTCGGCCGTCAGCCGGGACAGCAGGCGGGACCGCCACGCCAGCTGGGCGGTCTGGATCAGCCAGGGGTCGGCGGGACGTCCGCGTTCGGCGACCCCGAGGCACCTGGCCACCGCTGACTCGTAGCGCGTGCGCGCGGCGGCAAGGGCGGCGTCGTCCTGTGGATCTGCCTCGGCAAGGTCCAGCTCGAGGACGCCGTCCTTTTCCCCGCGCAGCAGCGCGAGCACCCGGTGGGACGGCATGCCCGCGGGGGCCTGGGCGAACTCGAAGTAGTCAGCGAATTTCTGGCCGTCGCTTTCCTTCCCCTTCTTTACGCGTGAGACCATGCGGCCCTGCGCCCACAGCCGCTCGCGCAGGTCGGCGGCCAGGTCCGGGTCTTGGGCCACCCGCTCCACCAGGATGGAGCGTGCCCCGGCGAGCGCCGCTGCGGCGTCGGTAATGGCATGTTCGGGGTTGAGGTACTTGCCGGCCTCGCGTTCCGGGTCCAGGTCCGGCCGCTTCAGCAGGGAGTCAGCCAGGGGTTCAAGGCCGGCTTCCCGCGCGATCTGGGCTTTGGTCCGCCGCTTGGACTTGAACGGCAGGTAGATGTCCTCCAGCCGGGACTTGGTGTCCGCCGCGAGGATGGCCGTCGTCAGCTCCGGCGTCAGCTGGCCCTGCGCTTCAATCGCCTCCAGGACTGCACGACGGCGGTCGGCAAGTTCGCGGAGGTAGCGGAGCCGTTCGTCGAGCTCACGAAGCTGGGTGTCGTCCAGCGTCCCGGTGGCTTCCTTGCGGTAGCGGGCGATGAACGGCACGGTGGATCCGCCGTCGAGCAGTTCAACGGCTGCCTTCACCTGCCATGGTTTGACCCCCAGTTCGGTGGCGATCTGCGTGTAGATGGCATCGTCCGCTTTCGGGGAGGCGGACGGGGCGGAAGGGGCCTGCGGCAGTTGGGTCACCAGAACATCTTGCCTTACCGGGTTGCGCGGCTCCACTGCTGGGCACCGGTCCGCTCCACCCCGGCTGTTCCGGGCAAGGGTATTCCGCTGCCGCCGGCAAAGTGCTGTAGTTGAGGTGCCGTCACAGGCACCCAATGCTCGAGGAAGAGGCCACCATGAGGGAACTGCTTATCATTTTTCAGGAGGGGTTCGACGAGGCCAACATCACCGTGACGGTTAACGGGAAGCAGGCGAGGCGGGACATTGGGGTCTCCACCAATCCGATCCTTGGCATCGCCAACGAGGTGTCCGTGGAGCTGCCGGCGAAGGGCGCGCAGGTGGGCGTGGAGGTGACGAACCGCGGCCTGAAGGCCATCACCAAGGTGAGCGGCAGGCCGAAGAGCGTGCTGGTTTCGATCGAGGACGGCAGGCTTGTCATGAAGGAAGGGACCGGCAGGGAGGCGCTGCTGTAGCGGGTTGAAGCAGCTCAAATATGGCCCTAGTAAAAGTCCATTCGCTGGAGTACGATCTGATCACCGCCGGCATCCTGGAGGACCCGGCGGGCCAAATCTCCAGAGTTTGAGCCAAAGGCCGTCGGATGGCCTGCGGCGCCCGCTGCCGGGACAGCACACCGCGCAGCCAACGACGGCGGCACCCAAGCAGGGTGCCGCCGCCGTCGTTGATTGCCGTCCTAGTTCTGGTAGGCGGGGTAGTCCGTGTAGCCCTCCGCGCCGTCAGCGTAGAAGGTGGAGGGATCCGGCTCGTTCAGGGGAAGGCTTTCCTTCCAGCGGCGGGCGAGGTCCGGGTTGGCGATGGCGGGGCGCCCCACCACCACGGCGTCGGCATGTCCGTCGTCCACCAGGGACGCGGCCTCGTCGCGGGTGGTGATCACGCCGAAGCCGGTGTTGACCAGGAAGGTCCCACCGAAACGGACCCGGAGGTCCTGGACCAGGTCACCCGTAGGCTCGTGGTGCAGGATGCTCAGGTAGGCGAGGTTGAGCGGGGCGATGCTGTCCACCAGAACCTCGTAAGTGTCGCGGACGTCAGCGGCGTCGGTCTCGGCGATGCCCTGCACGTTGTGCTCCGGGGAGATGCGGATGCCCACGCGGTTGGCGCCCACGGCTGCCACCACGGCGTTGACTGTTTCGATGACAAACCGGGCACGGTTCTCAGGTGAGCCGCCGTAGCTGTCGTCCCGCACGTTGGAGTTCGGGGCCAGGAATTCGTGCAGCAGGTACCCGTTGGCCGAGTGCAGTTCCACGCCGTCGAATCCGGCCTCGATGGCGTTGAGTGACGCGTTGACGAATTCCTGGATCACCATGGGGAGCTCGTCCGTGGTCAGGGCATGCGGCACCGGGTAGGGCTGCTTGCCCTGCGGGGTGCGGACGATGCCGTCGATGGCGACGGCGCTGGGGGCCACCAACTCGAGTCCGCCGGTGATGTCAGGGTGCGATACCCGTCCGCCGTGCATGATCTGGGCGAACATGCGACCACCTTCGGCGTGGACGGCGTCGGTGACCTTCTTCCAGCCGGCAACCTGTTCCTCGGTGACGATGCCGGGCTGGCCGGCGTAGGAGCGGCCGGCGGGGGTTGGGAATGTTCCTTCACTGACGATGAGGCCGAGGGACGCACGCTGGCGGTAATGCTCTGCGACGAGCGGGCCGGGAACCCCTGCCTCACCTGCGCGGAGCCTCGTCAAGGGTGCCATGACCAGGCGGTTCGGAAGCTCAAGTTCGCCGAGGTTGAGGGGGGAAAACAGCATGCGCGGTTCCTTTCGAAGGCTGAAGATCTACTGCCTTGGCCAACCGGGATGCAGCTGCAACTATTCCTGTTGCGATGGGAATCACAGGACGTGGACGTTGGGCTTCGGGGCTATTGGCCGCCGCCTACCTGGCGGTCCCGGGGCAGCCCTGGCCCTGGGGGTTGGCGTTGCAGTCGTCCGCGTAGTTGCGCGTCAGCGAGCGCCACACGCTGATGGTTTGTGGAGGAGCGCTGAACTGGCCCTGGCCGGGAATCGGCAGGGGCGGCCCGGCATTGACCGAGTAGGTTCCCTGGAAGGTGGTGGTCAGCACCACCTGGAAGTCGCCGGTAGAGCCGTAAGCGTGGCTGGTCCGGGTCTTTTCGCCCCACCGGTCCTGGGGCAGCGGCCCGCCCATGGAAGGCTGGGGCCCGAACACGGTCCCGTTGCCGTAGTCCCACGTGTACTGGACCGGGGTGGCCACGATGTGTACCTGCTGCCCGAACATGGTGACGTCGAACTGCTGCTCGGCTGCTTCCGCATAAAAGTTGGTCTCAGCACCCCTCAACGTGTGCGGGCTGGGTTGGGCCACCACCGTTCCAGCATTCACCGGCAGGCTCTGGAACTCCCGCTGGATGTCAGCTGCGATCCTGGGCAGCAAGTCCTCGGGCCTGGCGTCAAAGAGGCACGTAGGGCCGGAATGATGAGCCCAAACAGCGCCGGGCACACCTCGGGGCCGGGAGAGCCAGGTGACGGGAATGCCCTCTTCACCGTCGGGCCCATCCTTGCACTCCAACTGGCGGGCAAGGCAAGGAGTATCAAAGTCTCCCCCGCCGAGGTGGCACTGGAGTTCGTACTTGTACTCGTTGGGGTCACTATTTACCGTACCTGCCGGGACTGGGACTATTGCTCCCGTCGTAGGATCACTTTTTAGGTCGTCAGCACCGACTTGGACCCCAGTATCCACGAAGCCCACTTCTACAGGGGACTTAGGGTGTTCGTCGCCGTACACGGGGCTGCCCAGAAGAAATAGCGACAATGCGGACAATAAGATCCCAACTACCCCAATAGATCCGGTGCGCATAGCTACCGAATCAGGCTCAGTTTGCTAATGGTCCAGCCCGTGCCCTCAAACCTTGCCATAGCCTGGCTTCCTGAGTTCGTGCCTGCTGTCGCCTCCTGATACGGACTCCCGTCCGGATTGTGGATCACCAGTTCCTTCTGAATCACCTGCAGCGTGACACGTGTCGGCTCCCCTACAGGGGCATCAGCCGTTACCGCTGGTGTTTCAATATGGCCGCCTGAAATCCACTTCCCATCGCTCCACGCTGTTTGAATGTTGTCAACTAGCCCCTTACAAAAGACGCAATCTGGTCCCGACAACGCTGACAGATGTTCAGTGTCACCCGTCTCATATGCATAACTCAGCACACTAAACCAATATTTCGCAAAGGCCTCCGCCCCCTCCTTCGTCTCCGTCTTCGCCACCTCGGGGAGCACAGGGACGGGGACGTTTTGGGCGGGACCGGAAGCGTCGGCCGGCTTGTACACGGCGGTGGGTGTCGGGGTCGGAGTGGAGGGCGGGCTGGTGGTGGCCGAGCCCGTTGGCGTGGAGGACGCGGTGCCTGGATCTGCGGGCGCTCCACCCGCGCAACCGGCCAGCAAGATTGCCGCGGCAACAACAGCACCGGCAGCAGCTGAGCGGATTCCCCAAGGCGTGGAGACGTTGATTGATGTCATGGGCCGCTAATCCCCCAGTAGTTTCAAGACGGCTAACTCCGGACAATGACTTAAGGGTAGCCCAGGTCACATTTGAGCGATAAGACTTATCCACAGACACCCGCCCAAGGTTTTATCACTCTCTGGAGACCTTGAAAGAAGTCATAAGACAAGCCGGTACACGTTTGGTACGGCAGAGCGCTGCCCTGGAGAAGCTACTTCTGCGGAGGCAACGCCAACTCCCCCGGCTGTCCGTGGACGAGGCGGGCGACGAGTCATACTGCGGGCCGCCGTCGGGCGCGTCGTTCGCCGACCGCACCATGTCCGGTTATTCGGAGGAGTTGTGCCTTGACTGCTGCCGTAAACAAAAGCCGTTACCGCCCATTGTTGCCCTTCCACAAAACCGGCTAAAGATACCGGAATTACTGTCGGAAGGAGATCACAACCGAAAGCTAGGACGGCGATGACAACCATTTCCCCCACCACGGAATATCCAATCCTGGAGACCGCGCGGCAGCAGGTCCTGGAGGATGGGATCGGCCTCACGGAGGCTCAATTGGTGGAGGTTCTGCGCCTCCCCGATCCCGCCGTCCCCGCCGCGCTGGAGCTTGCCCACCAGGTCCGCCTCAAGCACTGCGGTGAGGACGTGGAGGTTGAAGGGATCATCTCCATCAAGACCGGCGGCTGCCCGGAGGACTGCCACTTCTGCAGCCAGTCCGGACTCTTTGACAGCCCCGTCCGCGGCGTCTGGCTGGACATCCCGGAGCTGGTCAGGGCGGCCAAGGAAACAGCAGCAACAGGGGCCACTGAATTCTGCATCGTGGCAGCCGTTCGCGGACCCGACATCAAACTCATGAACCAGATCAAGTTCGCCATCGACCGCATCAATGAGGAAGTGGACATCAACATCGCCTGCTCCCTGGGCATGCTGACCCAGCGCCAGGTGGACCAGCTCGCCAGCTGGGGCGTCCACCGCTACAACCACAACCTCGAAACCGCGCGCAGCTACTTCCCCAAAGTGGTCACCACGCACACATACGAGGAGCGGCTGGAGACCTGCGCCATGGTCAAGGATGCCGGCATGGAACTGTGCTGCGGGGCGCTGATCGGCATGGGCGAGTCACTCGAACAGCGCGCAGAGCTGGCCGCGCAACTGGCTGCCCTGGAACCGCACGAAGTGCCGCTGAACTTCCTCAACCCAAGACCCGGCACGCCGCTGGAAAACCAGCAACTGATGGACGGCAAGGATGCCCTCCGCGCCATCGCCGCGTTCCGGCTGGCCATGCCCCGCACCGTCCTGCGGTACGCCGGCGGCCGGGAGCTCACCCTCGGCGACCTCGGTACCCGAGAGGGGCTACTGGGCGGGATCAACGCCGTCATCGTGGGCAACTACCTGACTACCCTGGGCCGCCCCGCCGCTGCCGACCTCACCCTGCTGGTGGACCTCAACATGCCCATCAAGGAACTCCAGAAGACCCTATGATCCCCAACCGCTCGACCAGCTCACTCATCGGGAGCTTCTGCGGCCACTGCGGCGAGTTGTACCCGACGGAAACGTTCGACGGCGGGAGCGCACCGCCGTCGAACGTCCTCCAGGCGGGCGATGTGCACGTGGCGGGCACCGCCCACCGGGAGTGCGCTGCGCGGCTTCAGCTGGAACCGCCGCGCTATTGCTGCCAGTGCGGGCGCCGACTCAAGGTCCAGGTGTCACCCCATGCCTGGACTGCCAGCTGCTCACGGCATGGAACCGCCACCTCCTGACCGGCGCCCAAAGTTTCCGTAACCCTCTGGCATGTTTCTACATTACGTAGAAGAATGGCGTCATGATGTTTGAACATGTGGATGGACAACCCGTTCTGGAACTCGACGACGAGCAGTCCTGGCGTCTGCTGGAGGGCACAAAGCACGGGAGGCTGGTGGTGTCCGTCGCGGGAGAGCCGGATATCTTCCCGGTCAACTACGTCACCGCCAACCGGAAAATCTATCTCCGGACCGCTCCTGGCAACAAGCTGGCCCAGTTGACCATCAACTCCACGGTTCTCTTCGAAACGGACGGCATCCTCTCGGAGGAGGCTTGGTCCGTGGTGCTGCGTGGAAAAGCGCGCGTCCTCAGCAACTCTGCGGAACTGGCAGCGGTGGAGGAACTGGGGCTGAAGACCTGGGTACCCACCCTGAAAGACTTCTACGTGGAGATTGAGCCGACGTCCGTCAGCGGCCGCCACTTCGAATTCGGCGAACAGCCGGAGCGCGAAATCTAGGAGCTCCTAGACTGAAGGCATGGCGGACAAGCTCACTCCTGAGCGGCGCAGCTGGAACATGTCCCGGATACGGGGCAAGAACACCAAGCCGGAACTGCTGGTGCGCAGGCTCCTCCATGCCAAGGGATACCGCTACCGGCTGCACGGCAGAGCCGGCGCCACCCGCCTGCCCGGCAACCCGGACCTGGTATTCGCCGGCCGCCGCAAGGTGATCTTTGTCAACGGCTGCTTCTGGCACTTCCATGACTGCCGCGTGGGCCTGCACGCGCCCCAGGCCAACGCTGAATTCTGGGCCGCCAAGCGCAGCCGGACCCGCGACCGGGACGCCCATCAACGCCGCCTGCTGGAAGAGGCCGGCTGGCAGGTCCTCACCGTGTGGGAATGCGAACTCAAGGACAGCTCCGCGCTGGAAACCGAGCTGGTGCGGTTCCTGGAAACCGGCCGCTGAATCGCCGCTCCTGCGTGCCTGCTCCCAACCAGGATTCGCCGCTTTCACGGCATCTTGAGCCAATCTTTAGGCATTCCCGCCGCAGTTCTTGAGTGCTGGCAGGAAGGATGGATGGGTTCAAATCCAGGCAAACCGCCACCCTGTTCTCGGCCCCGCTGCAACCGCTCCCAATGCTGGGAACCGGGCGCAAAACCGGGCACAAAAACCACGTGCCCACGGCGGAGGGGTAAACCCGCAGTCTCATCAAGAAACCCACAATTCTGTTTCCAAAACCCGTCGCGCGAAAGCAACGCCCCTAACCTGAAGTGAAACAAATGCCCCACGTAACCGCCCCCTTCCAGGAAGGGACTGTTCCCGCCGAAAGGACCGTCATGAGCGCCGCAGATGATGCCCCCCGGCCCTTGGTGGACCAGTCGGTTCTCGACCGGTTGAGGGAGGAGCTGGAGGAGGACGAGGGGTACTGCAAGGTCTTCGTGGGGAACTTCATCGAGTACCTGCCGCACCGGATTGGACGCCTCCGGCTGGCGCTGACCACGGGAGACCTGGAAGGTTCGGTGGACGCAGTCCTCAGCCTGAAAACCTCCAGCCAGATGGTGGGCGCCGAGCGGCTGGCCGGTCTGGCCATGGACCTGGAGGGTGAGCTCCGCAGCGAAGCCCGCCACTCAGATGTGGCAGTCGTCCTGCCGCAGCTGGCCGCCGCATTCCTCCGGCCCATCAACCTGTGCAGCCGGCAGACCATGCACCGCCTGCAGTCTCAGTGCTCGCCCGGAGCCAGGCGGTAACCCACGCCACGGACGGTCTGGAGCCAGCGCGGCTTCTGCGGTGAGTCGCCCAGCTTCTTGCGAAGGTTGCCCATGTGGACCTCGACGGACCGTTCGTCTGCCTCGCTGATGTAGCTGCCGACGTCGTAATCCTCGTCCCGCAGCCGCCGCACCAGGTCGGACTTGGTCCGGACCGTCCGGCCGGCTTCAAGGAGGGCGTGCAGGAGTTCGAACTCCGTGCGGGTCAGGTTCATTTCCTTGCCGTCAACAACCACGGTCCGGGATGCGTAGCTCAGTTCCAGTCCGTTGTGGCTGAAGTTCCCCCGCTCAGGGTGGCCGGCTCCGCCGTCGGCTGCGGCATCTCCCGGCATGGCGTCAGCAGGATCGGCGACAGAACGGGGGCGGCGCATCATCGCGGCAATGCGGGCGCGGAGCTCCCTGGGGCGGAACGGTTTGGTGAGGTAGTCGTCAGCCCCGGACTCCAGCCCGATCAGGGTGTCAAGCTCCTCGGTGCGGGCCGTGAGCATCACAATGTAGGCGTCCGAAAACTCGCGGATCTGACGGGAGACCTCAAACCCGTCGATGTCCGGAAGTCCGAGGTCCAGGGTGAT
This sequence comes from Pseudarthrobacter sp. NKDBFgelt, assembly GCF_046097905.1. Lineage (NCBI taxonomy): Bacteria > Bacillati > Actinomycetota > Actinomycetes > Micrococcales > Micrococcaceae > Pseudarthrobacter > Pseudarthrobacter sp. NKDBFgelt. Next base: position 61,796 of record NZ_JBJURL010000003.1, read on the forward strand.
GACATCCGGATTGAGGGTCTTAGCCACGAGGACACCTTCTGCCCCGCTGCTGGCAACGCTTACGTCGAACCCGGCCTGGGACAGCACGGTGCGTACCAGTTCCCGGATGTCGTGGTCATCCTCGATGACCAGTCCCACTCGTGCATCACTCATAGCGCCCCCTCAGCAGCCAACGTCTGAAGTATAGCTGGCTGCCGATATCCTGCTGGCATGGCTTCACACACCCCGCCCCGCAAGTTCCGCGCCATGGACCACCCTGTGGCCTGGTCCTCGGGCAAGCTGAGGTTCTTCCGCCGGCCCTTCCACGAGTACCGGCTGACGGACCGGGTGGCGCTGAGCCAGATGCCGCTGTTCGTGACAACGCTCCTCACGGCATTCCTGGTGTGGGCGTTTTTCCCCGTCACCATGGACAACCCGCTGTTCGTGGCCTTCCTGGTGTCCCAGCTGGTGATCATGGCCCTCTGCTACCTGGTTCCGTGGGACCGGCTGCCGTACACGAGTTTCCTCATCATTCCGCTGCTGGACTTTGTCTCCATCGCCGTGGGCCGGGAGGGCGGCGGGCAGGAAAGCCTCACCGGGATCAGCCTGCTGGCCGTATTCCCGGTGATCTGGCTGTGCGCGTCCGGATACTACCCCCGGACATCCCTGTGGCTGTCCTTCCTGGCCCCGCTTGCCATTATTTGGGTCCCGCTGCTGCTGGAGGGGAGCCCGACGCCCCAGGACCTGGCGCGGTCCCTGCTCCTTCCGGTCATGATGCTCGGCATCGGGGTGTCCGTCAGCGTATTGACGCTCAGCATGACGCGGCAGCAGCGCGCGCTTGAGGAGAAGGATGCCCAGCTGCAGGACAACCTGCGCACCAGCCAACGCCAGGGGGCGCTCCTGAACACCATCCTGGACACTGTCCACTTGGGGGTCCTTGCGGTCGACGCGGACGGGCACGACGTCCTGATGAACAGAAGGCAGCGGATCAACCACGAACTCGCCCGGCCCAAGGACATCGCGGATCCGAACGAGTCCCAGCTGCTGGTCTTCGGGCCGGACCGCTTGACGCTGGTTCCCGTTGAGCAGCGGCCGGTCCGCCGCGCCGTCCTCGGGGAAACCTTCACCGATTACCTTGTCTGGCTGGGCTCCGGAAGAGAACAGCGCGCCTTCGTGACCACCGCCCGGGCCATGAAGGACGACGACGGCGCGTTTGCCGGTTCTGTGATTGTCTTCAGCGATGTGACGGACCTGGTGAACGCCCTGACGGCCAAGGATGATTTCGTCTCCAGCGTCTCGCACGAATTTCGGACGCCGCTGACCTCGATCCTGGGCTACGTTGAAATCCTTCTTGGCGACGAGCCCGAGGACACCCAGCGTGACATGCTGGAAATCATCCGCCGGAACTCCGAACGGCTCCTGACGCTGGTATCGGACCTGCTGTCCAGCCGGAACGGCCAGCTGATCGTGACACCCGAGGCCGTGGACGTGGCAGAACTGGTGCGCTCCAGCGTTTCCTCTGCCATCCCCCGGGCAGCAGCTTCGGGAGTGGCGCTGGAGGCTGATACCCCGGACCGGCTGGAGGCCCACGTGGACGGGCCCAGGATCTCTCAGGTGCTGGACAACCTGGTGTCCAACGCCATCAAGTACTCCCCCGACGGCGGCAGCGTGATGGTCTCACTCGCGGAGGAGGACGGGCACCTGGCCTGCCGGGTCACCGATACCGGCATGGGACTGAGCCCGGAAGACGCGTCCGAAGTCTTCGCCAAGTTCTTCCGCGCCAGCACTGTCCGAAGGACAGCCATCCCCGGCGTGGGCCTCGGCCTGCCGATCAGCAAGGCGATCGTTGAGGCACACGGGGGGACCATCGAGGTGGACAGCGCCCTGGGTGAAGGGACCACCTTCATGTTCCGGGTGCCGGTCTAGTCCTCTTTGGCCCCCCCGGCAGCCCCGGTGCGGCTACTTGCCGGCGCCGGGACGCTTCCGGCCGAAGGTGAAGTAGCCCACGGGGCCGATGAAGTTAATGAAGGATGCTGCCCGCCATGCGGCTTTGGGACCGTTGATGAGTGCCGCGGGCCGCTTCGAAATGTCCCGCTGCGCTGCCACCAGCAGGGACACCTGCGCGATGGCCACCAGGATGGTGCCGGCCTTTGCTGACGGGGACATTTCTTTCCAGGTCTTTTTCTGGGCCATGTTTGCTCCTTGTTTAGGTTTTCAGTTTCCGGTGCTTGCTGCTCCTGCGCAACGGGGCGTGCCTGTACCGGCCCATTCGCGTCAGGCCGTGAACGGCGCCAGGCGTTCCTTTTGTTCAGGCGTCAGCCGCTGCACGCGGCCTGTGGCCTCATCCACGAACGCCAGGTGGCTGCTCGCCTTGACGCAGTCCTCCAGGGTGACCGGGTCCTGGATGAGGTAGTGGATGTCGAAGCTGGCCCCTTTGACGGCGCCAATCCACACCTGCACCACGGCCGGCACGTTCCGGTACTCAAGAGTCCTGACGTACCGGATCTTGTGGTCCACCACCAAAGCCATGGTGCCGTCCGGGACGTCGTTGAACAGGGAGACGTGCGGGTCAACTCCGGGCAGGCCGGCACCGCGGGGCGGGCCGAAGGCCGCGATGCGGGCTTCCTCTAGCATCCGAACAATTTGCACGTTGTTGATGTGCCCGTAGGCGTCCATGTCTCCCCAGCGCATGGGGATGAGGACCTCGATCCGCTGGCTTCCGTTGCTGCTCAACTGTGCACCGCCGTCGAATCGTCCACCGGGACGTCCTCTGCGTCGGACCCGGCGAACTGGGACATGTACAGGCGGTAGTACGCGCCTCTCGCGGCGAGGAGGACCTTGTGGTTGCCCTGTTCCACGATCCTGCCGTTTTCCATCACCAGGATGGTGTCGGCGTCGCGGATTGTTGAGAGCCGGTGGGCAATCACAAAGCTGGTGCGGTCCGTGCGGAGCGCGGCCATGGCCTTCTGCACCAGCAGCTCGGTGCGGGTGTCAACGGAGCTGGTGGCCTCATCGAGGATCAGCAGCGAGGGATTCGCCACGAAGGCACGGGCGATGGTGATCAGCTGTTTCTCGCCGGCACTGACGTTGTTGCCTTCCTCGTCGATGACGGTGTTGTAGCCCTCCGGAAGGGCCCGCACGAAGCGGTCCACGAAAGTGGCTTTGGCGGCGGCCATCACCTGTTCCTCGGTGGCTTCGAGGTTGCCGTAGCGGATGTTGTCGTAGATGGACCCGCCGAACAGCCAGGCATCCTGCAGCACCATGCCCACCTTGGAGCGGAGTTCGGAGCGGCTGAGGTGGGTGATGTCCACGCCGTCCAGCATGATGGATCCGGCATTGAGCTCGTAGAACCTCATGACCAGGTTGACCAGGGTGGTCTTTCCGGCGCCGGTGGGCCCCACGATGGCCACGGTGTTTCCCGGTTCGGCGGTGAAGGACAGGTCCTCGATCAGTTTTTTGTCCTCGGTGTAGCTGAAGGTGACGTTGTTGAAGTCAACGTGCCCGTCAGTCCTGGCCGGGAGGTGTTCGGTGGCGGTTTCCTCGTCCTGCTCGTCGGCGTCGAGGAACTCGAAGACCCGTTCAGCGGAGGCCACGCCGGACTGCAGCATGTTTGCCATGCCGGCCATCTGGCCCAGCGGCTGCGTGAACTCGCGGGAGTACTGGATGAACGCGGTGGCGTCGCCCAGGGACATGGACCCGGAAGCCACCCGCAATCCGCCCACCACGGCGATGCCCACGTAGCTGAGGTAGGAGACAAACTGCATGACCGGGAAGATGATGCCGGAGACGAACTGCGCCCCGAAGCTGGCCTTGTACAGTTCCTCGTTGCGTTCCTCGAACCGTTCCAGCATGTCCGCGTCGCGGCCGAACACCCTCACCAGGTCATGCCCCGAGAAGGATTCCTCGATCTGCCCGTTCAGCGCCCCCGTGTTCTTCCACTGGGCGGCAAAGAGCTTCTGGCTGCGCACGCCAATCATGCCCGCTGCCACCCCAGAGAGGGGAAGGGCAACCAGCGCTATCAGGGCCAGCTGCCAGGAGACGATGAACATCATCACCACGATGCCGATGACGGTCAGCAACGAGTTGATGAGCTGGGCGAAGGCCTGCTGGAGCGCCTGCTGGATGTTGTCGACGTCGTTCGTTACCCGGGACAGCACGTCGCCGCGCTGGCGGGTGTCGAAGTAGTTGAGCGGGAGGCGGTTCAGCTTCCGTTCGGTGTCATCGCGGAGCCGCCGGATCACCTTCATCACGATGCGGTTCAGCACGTAGCCCTGCAGCCAGAGGAAGATGTTGGCCACGAAGTACATCAGCAGGACCACCGCGATGAGCATGCTGAGCTTGTCGAAGTTGATGCCGGTGCCGGGCACCAGTTCCATCCGGGAGACCATGTCCGCAAAGTTGTCCTGGCCCTGCTGGCGCAGACCGTCCACGAACTGTTCCTTGCTGGCGCCTGCCGGAAGCTGCTTTCCCACCACTCCGGCGAAGATGACGTCCATGGCCTGGCCCAGGATCTTGGGGGCGATGACGTTCAGGACCACGGCGATCACCACCATGCCCACCACCACGTAGATTCCCAGTGCCTCAGGCTTCAGCAGCCCCATCAGCCGCTTGGCGGAGGGCCAGAAGTGTTGGGCTTTCTTGGCGGGCATCCCGCCGAACATGTCTCCGTCGGCTTCGGAGGGCTTGAACTCCTCCTCCACGAAGTCGTCGTCCTCGACGGGTTTGTCCACCAACTCCGCGTCGGGTGCGTCCTGGGCAGCTGCTGTTTCTCTGATCTCGGTGGAGTCCTTCCTGCGGGCGTTCATGCCATTTCCTCCACGCTCAGCTGGGATTCAACGATTTCCTGGTAGGTGGGCGAGGTTTCCAGGAGTTCCTGGTGCGTACCGCGGTCCACGATGCGTCCGTTGTCCAGCACCAGAATCTGGTCCGCCTCGGTGATGGTGGAGATCCGCTGCGCCACGATGATCACGGTGGCGTCTGCGGTGATGCCCTTCAGCGCGGCTCGGAGCCGGGCATCTGTGGCCACGTCCAGTGCGGAGAAAGAATCGTCGAAGAGGTACACGCGGGGCCTGCTCACGAGTGCCCTGGCGATGCAGATGCGCTGGCGCTGGCCGCCGGAGACGTTGGTCCCGCCCTGGGAGATGCGGGATCCGAGGCCGTTCTTCTTGGCGCGGACAAACTCGTCGCCCTGCGCCACCTGCAGTGCGTCCCACAGTTCCTGGTCAGTGGCCCCGGTCTTTCCGAACCTCAGGTTGTGCTCGATGGTTCCGGAGAAGAGATATGGCCGCTGCGGCACCATGGCCACCCGCCGGGTGATGTCGGCCCGGTCCATCCTGCTGACCGGGACCCCGTCCAGCAGGACCTCCCCCTCCGCGGGGTCGTAGAGCCGGGGCAGGAGGGACAGGAGGGAGGTTTTTCCCGAGCCGGTGGATCCGATGATCGCGATGGTCTGGCCGGGCTGTGCCGTGAAGCTGATGTTGCTCAGCACCGGCGACTCGGCGCCAGGGTAGGCGAAGGTGACGTTCCGGTACTCCACCACGCCGGCCAGCGTGCCCGGCACCTCCGGGCGTTCAGGATCGTGGATGGAGGGCTCGACGTCGAGCAGCTCGCCAATACGGTCCGCGCAGACTGACGCGCGCGGGATCATCATGGCCATGAAGGTGCCCATCATGACCGCCATCAGGATCTGCAGCAGGTACTGCAGGAAGGCGGTCAGGGCGCCCACCTGCATCTCGCCGGAGTCCACGCGCTGCCCGCCAAACCACAGCACGGCCGCGGTGGACAGGTGGAGGATCATGCCGATGGCAGGGAACATCAGGACAAACAGGGCGCCGATCTTCAGCGAGACATCCGTCAGTTCCTTGTTCGCTCCGCCAAAGCGCTCCGTTTCATACGGCTCCCGGACGAAGGCGCGGACCACCCGGATGCCGATGATCTGCTCGCGCAGGACGGCGTTGATGCGGTCGATCTTTTTCTGCATGGACCGGAACAGCGGCATGAGCCGGACCACCAGGTACCCCACCACCACGGTCAGGAGGGGCACGGAAACCCACACCAGCCAGGACAGGTTGAGGTCCTCGCGCAGCGCCATGATGATGCCGCCAATGCACATAATGGGCGTTGCCACCATGAAGTTCAGGCCCATCAGCACGAGCATCTGGACCTGCTGGACGTCGTTGGTGCCGCGGGTGATGAGCGTTGGGGCACCGAAGGCGTTGACGTCCATGGCCGAGAAGCTGGTGACCTTGCGGAACACCCCGCGGCGCAGGTCACGGCCCATGGCCATGGCCGTCTTCGAGCCGAAGTACACACCTGCAATGGCGGTGCCCACCTGGAGGAACGCCACCGCCAGCATCACCGCGCCCGTCCGCCAGATGAAGTCGGTGTCCCCGCGGGACACCCCCTGGTCGATGATCTGGGCGTTCAGGCTGGGCAGGTACAGCGCCGCGATGGTGGACGCCAGCTGGAACACAATGACGGCCGCGATGAACGGCCTATACGGCCTGGAAAACCGCCGTACGAGGGTGAGGAGCATGCCCACGGGTCCTTAGGGATGAGTTCGATGATGGGTTCGTCAAGATTAGGAGGCTTAAGTAGTAGCAGCCGGGGCCGACATCCTCAGCCTTCCCACTCTACGAAACTCCTCCCCGTGGTGAAACAGGCTCCGGGAAAGATCATCCGCGGGGATTACCCCTCAGGGTCACCTACCAGCCTGGGCGAGCTCCGCCGTCGTGCTCTTTTCCTCAGCACCGGGCTGGATGTCCACGGTGCGCCGGAGGGGTTTCTCCTTGATGAACAGCACGGACACCAGCGCCACGACGGCCACGGCGGCGGAGATCAGGAACACTTCCGCGGTGGCGTCACCGTAGGCGGCCCGCATGATGTCGCGGACAGGTTCCGGCATGTGCGCCAGGTCCATGCTGGCACCGGCTGTGCCTCCTTCGACGGGTATGCCTGCGGCTGCCAGGCCCTGGGTGGCCAGCTCGCTGACGCGGTTGGCCAGGATGGCGCCCAGGACGGAGACGCCGATGGCGCCGCCCACGGACCGGAAAAAGGCAACCGATGCACTTGCCGTGCCGATATCTGAAGCCCGGACAGTGTTCTGCACGGCCAGAACGAGGTTCTGCATCAGCATGCCCAGTCCAAGGCCCAGCACTGCGGTGAAGACCCCTGCATGCCAGAGTTCTGTGGTGTGGTCCAGGGTTCCGGACAGTCCCAGCCCGCCGATCAGCAGGATGGAACCGGCGATCAGGTAGCCCTTCCACTTGCCCGTCCGGCTGATCAGCTGTCCCGAGGCCACTGAACCAACAAGGTTTCCGGCGATCATGGGAAGGGTCAGGAGCCCGGCTTCCGTGGGGCTGGCGCCGCGCGCCACCTGGAAGTACTGGCCCAGGAAGGTGGATGACCCGAACATTGCCACGCCTACGGCGACGGAGGCGAGGATGGCCAGTGCCGTGGTGCGTTCGGAGATGATCTTGAGCGGGATGATGGGCTGCTCCACCTTGGATTCCACCAGTACCAGCAGGGCCAGCAGGAGGATGCCGCCGCCCACCATGGCGGCCGTCTGCCAGGAAATCCAGTCGTAGTAGGCGGGGTTGCCGGCGAACGAGACCCAGATCAGCAGGAGGCTCACACCGGAGGTCAGCAGGATGGAGCCCAGCCAGTCGATCTTGGCGGGACGGCGGACGTGGCTGATTTTGAGGGTGACCTGCAGCAGGATGAGGGCGACGACGGCGAGCGGCACGCAGACGAAGAAGGTCCAGCGCCAGCCGAGCGGGCTGTCCACGATGAAGCCGCCCAGCAGCGGTCCGCCGGCGGTGCCGACTGCCATGACCGCGCCCATGTACCCGGAGTATTTCCCTCGGTTCCGCGGCGGGATCATGGTGCCGATGATGGCCTGGGACAGTGCCGTGAGTCCGCCCATGGCCACGCCCTGGATCACGCGGGCACCTAGCAGCAGCGGGATGGTTTCGGACAGGCCGGCCATGACGGAGCCGGCAACGAAGATGATGATGCTGAGCTGGACCAGGACCTTCTTGTTGTAGAGGTCGGCGAGTTTGCCCCAGATGGGGGTGGTGGCGGCGTTGGCCAGCAGCGCGGCGGTGATGACCCAGGCGAAGTCGGTCTGGGTGCCGTGCAGGTCGGACATGATGGTGGGCAGCGCGTTGGCCACGATGGTGCTGCTGAGGATCGCCGTGAAGAAGGCGGCGAGGAGCCCGGTGAGGGCTTCCATGATCTGGCGGTGGGACATCTCGGGCGGAGTGCCCGCGGGGGCGCCTGCTGATGTGGCGGGGGCGGCAGTTCTTGCCATAGGTCTGCTCCTAAGCGGTGGTTGTGATGGTGCCGGCCGCCGTTGCCCGGGCTGATTGCTTGAGTGAATCGGTGAGTTTGTGCAGGATTCTGGCCGTGTTGCCGGCGTCTTCCTCGCTCCAGTCGCGCAGGTACTCCTGCAGGACCGCCGTCCGCTGGTCCTCGATGTGGCGGAGTTTTTCCGCTCCCAGGGCAGTCAGGGCAACCAGTTGGGCCCGGCCGTCGTCGGGGTCCTGCCTGCGGACCACCAGCCCGTGCTCCTCCAGGTCCGCGATGTGCCGGCTGAGCACCGGCGCGCTGACTCCCAGCCGCTCGGCGAGCCGCGTGGCCCGGGACTCCCCCTCCCCCACGAAGCGCAGCACGCCCTGGAGCGCCACCCCCGTGTCCTGCCCACGCACGCTGGCGGTGGCGATGCACCGCACCGCCCGCTGGAGGTCGAAGATCTGGTACACAAGATCTGCTGCCGTGTCCGGCGCTACTGCCATGGTTGAAGGGCTCCTCAGTTGTTTGCCTGAAGCAACTATATATTAAAAGTTGTTGCTTTGGGAAACTAATCGCTTGCTGGGGTGCACGCGAAAGGCCCCAGCTCTGTGCGAGCTGGGGCCTCAGGGAGTTCAAGGTCAGGAGGAGGGGCTGGCCAGAAGGACGGGCTGGTCAATCCGCCAGGTGCGTGGGCGCAAACATCTTCAGCAGGGTTTCCACCACGACGACGTTCGGCCCGTCAGCGGCGAATCCCGCCTTCAGCGCATCCCCCACGCCCTCCGGCGCCACCTTGACGGCAGGCACACCGAAAGCCTCGGCAAGTTTGACGAAGTCCGGCCGTGCCAGTTCGGTGGCCGTGGCTTTGCCGAAGGCGCCCACCATGTATTCGCGCAGGATGCCGTAGCCGCCGTCGTCCACAATCAGCCAGGTAACCGGAACGTTGTGCTGCCTCGCGGTGGCAAGTTCAGAGATGGAGTACATCGAGGATCCGTCGCCGGACACTGCGAGTACCCGGGCAGAGCCAGCGGGCCTGCCCACCGTTTCGAGTCCCACGGCCGCTCCGATGGCTGCCGGGAAGCCGAAGCCCAGCCCGCCGGCGCCCTGGGCCGAATGGAATTGGCCCTCGCGGGCGTCCCAGCAGCTCCAGCCCCAGTATGCCGCGATGGTCATGTCCCAGAAGGTCTGCATGTCCGCCGGTACCGCCTCGCGGATGTCCGCCATGAACGTCAGTTCCTTGGCCAGGTCCTGCGACTCCAGGCGTGCGCGGACCTTCGCCAGGGATTCCTTGACCAGTTCCTCGGGCGGCTTTCCGTGCCAGGTGGGCGCTGTCCGGCCGCCCCCGGCGTCCAGGGCTTCATCAAGGGCGGCGAGCGCCTGGCCTGCGTCTGCCCGGATCCCCAGCCCGGGGCGGTTGGACTCCAGGACCCTCGGTTCGGCGTCGATCTGGATGATCCGGCCGCGGGGCTCGAACGTGAAGTAGTTGGAGGTGACCTCGCCCAGGGACGATCCGATCACCACCAGGACGTCCGCGTCTTCCAGCAGGTCGGTCATGTAGCGGTCCTCGATCCAGGACTGCAGCGAGAGCTCGTGGTTCCAGGGGAAGGCACCGTTTCCGCCCGGCGTGCAGATCACGGGTGCATGAAGCTTCTCGGCAATTGAGAGCAGGGACTTTTCGGCCCGGCCCCGCCGCGTGCCGCCGCCGGCGATGATGGCCGGACGTTCCGCGGACTGCAGCCATTTCACCGCTTCCCGGACCAGCTCCACCCGGGGCGGATTGTCCGCCGCCTCGGCGAGCGCATCCTCCACCGGGGGCACCATGATGGGATCGAGCAGGACGTTCTGCGGGATCTCCAGCCAGACGGGACCCTGGGGCGAGGAGATCGCCTCGGTCCAGGCGTCCTGGATGGCAGACGGGATGCCGGACGCGTGCTGGATCAGACGCTGGCTCTTGGTGACGTTGGCCGCCGACGCCTTCTGGTCATCGAGCTGGTGCAGCATGCCCTTGCGCCTGGCCCCCAGGCCCTCGAGCGGGATCTGGCTGGCCACCACAACCATGGGAACCCCCGTGGCGTAGGCTTCCTGCAGCCCGGCCAGGGACGTCAGCGCGCCGGGCCCGGTGGACAGGAACAGGACACCCACCTCGCCCGTCGCCCGGGAATACCCGTCCGCGGCAAAGGCACTGTTGTTTTCCACCCGGGAGGAGACGAACTGCAGGTTGCCGCGGCCCATGGCATCGAAGAGGCCCAGGGCGTGCTGGCCCGGGATGCCAAAGACGGTTTTGGCGCCCAGCGCCTCAAGGGTTTCGACGACGAGGTCCCCGCCGTTGCGCACTCCCGGGCCCGGATTCTTTGCAGCGGGTGCGGCAGCCGCGCCCGCAGTGACGTCGCCCATCCGGCTACGCCTTGCCTGCCGGGGCGAAGCCTGCCGGGCGGCGGGATTCCTGGCCGAGGGCCTGGGCGGCGTAACCGTTGGCTTCTCCGAAGCGGTCGCCTGGCACGGCGTTGTCGGCCATCAGGGTGACCAGTTCGTAGGCGACATGGCTGGCGGCCACGCCGGTAATCTCGGCGTGGTCGTAGGCGGGGGCCACCTCCACGATGTCCGCTCCCACGAGGTTCATGCCGCGGAAGCCGCGGATGATTTCCAGCAGCTCGCGGCTGGTGATGCCGCCCGCTTCGGGGGTGCCGGTGCCCGGGGCGTGGGCGGGGTCCAGGACGTCGATGTCAACGGAGATGTACAGCGGGCGGTTGCCGATCCGGTCACGGATCTTGGCCACGGTTTCCAGGACGCCCTGGTAGTAGACGTCGGCAGAGGTGACGATGCCGAACCCGAAGCGATGGTCGTCGTCGAGGTCCTTTTTGCCGTAGAGGGGGCCGCGGGTGCCGATGTGGCTGATGGCTTCCGTGTCCAGGATGCCTTCCTCGACGGCCCGGCGGAACGGGGTGCCATGCGTGTACTCGGCCCCGAAGTAGGTGTCCCAGGTATCCAGGTGCGCATCAAAGTGCAGCATGGCGATGGGCCCGCCGGCACGCTCGGCAGCGGCGCGGAGGAGCGGCAAAGCGATGGTGTGGTCACCGCCCAGGGTCACCAGTTTGCCGCCGCCCGCCGTGAGGTCCAGGGCGTTCTGCTGGATGGTTTCGATGGCCTCGTTGATGTTGAACGGGTTGACGGCCATGTCCCCGGCGTCGGCTACCTGGATGTTCTCGAAGGGGCTGACGTCCCATGCCGGGTTGTAGGGGCGCAGCAGCCGGCTTGCTTCACGGACGTGGTTGGCGCCGAACCGGGCACCCGGGCGGTAGGAGACGCCGGAATCGAAGGGCACGCCCACCACCGTGACATCGGCCTTGGCCACCTGGTCCAGGCGGGGAAGGCGGGCATAGGTGGCAGCTCCCGCGTAACGGGGAATCCGGGATGAATCGATGGGGCCAAGGTTGCCGTTGGCTTCGATGCGCAGCTCTTCCAATGGAGGCCTCTCCTTCGAGGAGTTGAGGGACTGATGTGACTGCAATCATACAGGTGGTTTCCCTATGTGCACCACTTGTTTACTTCATCGGCAGGGTCCCGTCCTGGATCCACTCTCGCCGCGCATTCCTCCCCAGTTGCCACCGGACCCCGGCCCTGCCGCACCACGCGGTCCGCGGGCCGACCGCGCTCAGCCGGAAAGGACTGCCCGGGCGCCCGCCACCAACTGGGCAGGAACGTACGGCAGAGCGCTGCCCACCGAATCCACATACGGCCCGGGCACTGTTCCAATTGCCGGTCCCGTCCGACTGGAATTGCCAGATGGACATCCTCGAGCACCTGAAACAAGCCGGCGGAGTCGCCCGGACAGCCCAATTGCTCGACGCCGGGTACTCGCGAAGGGACATAGCCCGGCTCACGCAACGTGGCGCCCACCAACCCAAGCGCGGAGTCTTCCTCGCGCCCAACTGCGACAAGGAGCTGGCGGCAGCCATCCATCACAACGCGCGGCTGACCTGCGCGAGCGCAGCGCCGCACTATGGACTCTGGCTCAGGAAGGCGCCACCCCAACTGCATCTGGCCTGCAACCATGGCCACGGCGCAGGGTTCATCCGGCACCGATCGGTGCGCTTCAGCGGCCACCCAACCCTGCCGCTGGCGGGCGTCGAAGACGTCGTGCTGCACGCGCTGGGATGCCTGCCGCCGCCAGCGTCAACTGCCCTGGCGACGTCGGCCATCCGGCTCTACAGCCTGCCATTGGAGCTCCTGAAACAGGAACTCCGCGCGGACCGGTCCGCGCCGGCACTGCGGGCTCTCCAGGACCTGGATCTCCGCGCCGAATCCATCGTTGAAGTGGACGCCCAGCATCTTTTCCGGGTAAACGGCATCGACTTTGAAGTTCAGGTCCACATACCCGGAATTGGGAGGGTGGACTTCCTCCTCAACGGCTTCCTTATCGTGGAGATTGACGGCTACGCGTTCCACTCCAAGCGGGCGGACATGCTCAGGGACCGGGACAGGAACAATTCCTCCACGGTTAAGGGCTACGCCGTTCTCCGCTACATGCCCGAGCACATCTGGTTCAACCCAGAGCAGGTTTTGTCCGAGATCAGGGCTGCACTGGCAACCCGAGGCTGATGCTCGGACGCTCCCGCCCAGTTTCCTGCGGCGGGCGAGGGCCGGCCGGGCGCGGTGCAGCGCAAATCCCCGGAGGGCGGCCGGGCAACTGGGCGGGAGCGCACAGGACGGCCGGACAGGCCGGAGTTACCGACTGGCGGCCGGCACCAGGACCCACAGAACCTCAACGGGCTTGTCGGTGGGGTTGATCCAGGTGTGCGGCTCGCGGCCGGGGAAGGTGACGGTGTCCCCTGCGCTGAGGTCGTACTCCTCGTTGGTGAGGATCAGCCGGATGCTGCCCTTGATCACATGGAGGACGTCAACGTCGCAGTCCACCGCGTAGAGCTCGGATTCGCCGCGGCCGTGCGGTTCGATGCAGGCCTGGATGATCTGGACGCGCCGCTCCGAGCGCGCGGTGAGGAGCCGCTCCACGATGCCCTGCCCGCCCAGCGAGATCCGCGGCCCGTCGTTGCGCTTGGTCAGGTGCGTCTCGGGCGCCGCAAACAGGTCGCCGACGGAGACCGAGAGGACCTGGCACAGCGTGACCAGGGAGGCCACGGACGGGGACGTAAGGTCGCGCTCCACCCTGCTGAGGAACCCCTTGGTCAGCCCCGTCGCGTCAGCAACCTGCTCAATGGTCAGCCGCTGCGACTGCCGGGCGGCCCGGATCCTCGAGCCGATGGCCACTGGGACGTTGCTCGGCTCAACTGGCAGTGCCTTCATCTACGAACCTTTCATGGCCGGCAGCCCGGCCCCACTTTGGAGCAATACTAGTGGCCGGCCCCTTCTGTGACGCCTCATTGCACGCGTGGCCCGGAGTCCAACGCGGTCTTGACTGTTATCACCGTCACAGCCTACGCTTTGGAAACACTTGTTGCCTATAGAGCAATAGCCGAGAATCCCCCCTCACTCCCCCAAATCCTGCAGCGGCGCCCGGTCCACCAACCTTCCGGCGTGCGCCACGCTGCCAACACGCTCCAAGGAGCCCAACATGGATGCAAGTTTCATCAACATCGCCATCGTGGTGGTGTACCTGCTCGCGATGCTGGCCTTCGGCTGGTGGGGCAAGTCCCGGACCAAGAACAACAGCGACTTCCTGGTTGCCGGCCGCCGCCTCGGCCCCTTCCTCTATACCGGGACCATGGCCGCCGTCGTCCTGGGCGGCGCCTCAACCGTGGGCGGCGTGGGCCTCGGCTACAAATTCGGCATCTCCGGCATGTGGCTGGTGGTGGCCATCGGCGCCGGCGTCCTGCTGCTGAGCCTCCTCTTTGCCGGGACCATCCAAAAGCTGAAGATCTACACGGTGTCCCAGATGCTCACCCTGCGCTACGGCAGCAGGGCCACGGAGGCCTCCGGCATTGTGATGCTCGCTTACACGCTGATGCTGTGCGCCACATCCACCGGCGCCTACGCCACCATCTTCGTGGTGCTCTTCGACTGGGAGCGTCCGATTGCGATAGGCGTTGGCGGAGCCATCGTGCTGGTCTACTCCACAGTGGGCGGCATGTGGTCCATTACCCTGGCCGACCAGGTGCAGTTCATCATCAAGACCGTGGGCATCTTCTTCCTGATGCTGCCCTTCACGCTCAACGCAGCGGGCGGCTTTGAAGGCATCCGCAGCCGTGTGGACGAGAGTTTCTTCCAGATTGACGGCATCGGCGTCCAGACGATCATCACCTACTTCGTCGTCTACACCCTGGGCCTGCTGATCGGCCAGGACATCTGGCAGCGCGTCTTTACGGCGAAAACGCCCACCGTGGCGCGCTGGGGCGGCGCCACCGCAGGCATCTACTGCATTCTTTATGGCGTTGCCGGCGCCCTGATCGGCATGGCCGCCAGCGTGGCCCTCTCCGGCATCGACATCGCAGTCAAGGACGACGTCTACGCCGAGGTGGCCCAGACCCTGCTGCCCGTCGGCATCGGCGGGCTGGTTTTGGCAGCGGCGGTGGCAGCGATGATGTCCACCGCATCGGGCGCCCTCATCGCCGCCGCAACCGTGGCCCGCGCCGACGTCCTGCCGTTCGTTGCCAGCTGGTTCGGCAAGGACGTCAACACGGAGGACTCGGACAACCCTGAGCACGACGTCAAGGCCAACCGCATCTGGGTCCTTGCCCTGGGAATCATCGCGATCGTCATCGCCATCATCACCAAGGACGTGGTGGCAGCCCTGACCATTGCCTACGACATCCTGGTGGGCGGCCTCCTCGTGGCGATCCTCGGCGGACTGGTCTGGAAGCGCGGTACGGGCATCGCCGCGGCCGCATCCATGGCTGTGGGTTCCGTGGTGACGCTGGGCACCATGATCGTCCTGGAAATCAACGCCGAGGCACCGCTGGAAGGCATCTACGCCAACGAGCCCATCTACTACGGCCTGCTGGCGTCCGCCCTGGTCTACGTCGCGGTTTCCCTGTTGACCAAACCAACCGACCCGCAGGTTATGCGCAACTGGCAGCGCCGCGTGGCCGGGCAGGCCGCGGAAGAATCGCCCCTTCCCTCCGCTGCCCGCTAGGCCCCGGCAGGGTAGAACAGCAGGAGCAGGGCACGACGGCGGCACCTCCCCTTCGCTTTCCGGCGAAGGGGAGGTGCCGCCGTCGTTTAGTTCTGGTTTCCTAGTCGGTTTCGCGGACCTCGTCAGGGTCATCCAGCGGGACCACGCGGTCCTCGGCGTCGACCACGACGGGAGGAACCTGGACCACCGGCTCCTCCTCGTCCAGGAGGTCGTCCTCGGTATCCCAGTCGTCCTCAACTACCGGTGCATCCTCGGCGTAGTCATAGGCGGGATCCGCCTCTACGGCATCCAGGTGCGGCATGTCCGGGTGCTGTCCGGTGGTGCTCATGATTGAACCTCCGTTTGTTCGCCTGACGTGCTCTTTCAGTGAGGGCGCTGGCCGCGCCACACCTTCATCACAGCACCGCACCGAAGGGTGGTCAATAGCGCGCCACGGGACCTAAATATCTGGCCCGGTTTAAGGCGCACCGAAATATCCGGAGGAGGCTGACCGGCCAAAAATCCGCGGATTTTCGCAGTAAGCTTGCACTGCAATGGGGCCGCGCCATGCCCCATCCAGCCCAGGAGTTTCCGTGTCTCAGCACGCCAGGTTCAACCGCCACGCCACACCAGAAGCGTCGCAACCTTCAGCACCCCAGGAACCAGCCGGCGCCCGGCAGCATGCCCAGCCATCGCCGTCGGACGTCAAGCGGTGGCGGCAATACCTCGCGGACGAACGGGCGGAAGCCGCCGTCTACCGGGACCTGGCACAGAACCGCCAGGGCGAAGAGCGCGACATTCTCCTGGCCCTGGCCGAGGCCGAGGGCCGCCATGAAGCTCACTGGCTGGGACTGCTGGGGGAACGGGCGGGCAAGCCCCGGCGTGCCTCGCTGCGCAGCCGGATGCTGGGGTTCCTGGCCCGCCACTTCGGGTCGGTGTTTGTGCTGGCCCTGGCCCAGCGCGCAGAGGGCCGCTCCCCTTATGCCAAGGACCCCAACGCCACGGAGGCGATGGCGGCGGACGAGCAGATCCACGAGGAAGTGGTCCGGGGGCTGGCAACCCGGGGACGCAACCGCCTCGCGGGCACCTTCCGCGCCGCCGTGTTCGGCGCCAATGACGGCCTGGTCAGCAACCTGTCCCTGGTGATGGGCATGGCCGCGTCCGGTGTCGCCAGCAGTGTGGTGCTGCTCAGCGGAATCGCGGGGCTGCTGGCCGGCGCCATGTCCATGGGCGCCGGCGAGTTCATCTCCGTCCGGTCGCAGCGCGAACTGCTCGCGGCGACGCGCCCCACCCAGGTCACCCTGCTGGCGGCCCCCAAGCTGGACCTGGAACACAACGAACTGCTGCTGGTGTACCTGGCCCGGGGCATGACCCAGGAAGCGGCCCAGCACCGTGTGGCCGAACGCATGGGCCTGCTGCCCTGCGACTGCGATCCCAGCCTGTCGCTGCAGCCGGAACTGCCCGACGTCGAGGACCAGCATGAAGCAGTGGGGACCGCGTGGGGCGCGGCCCTGTCCAGCTTCTGCTTCTTCGCCTCCGGTGCGATCGTGCCAATCCTGCCGTTCCTGTTTGGCCTGACCGGGGTTGCCGCCCTGGTGGCGGCCGGCATTCTGGTGGGCCTCGCCCTCCTGGTCACCGGCGCCACGGTGGGCCTGCTCTCCGGCACGTCGCCATTGACGCGTGGACTCCGCCAGCTGGCCATCGGCCTGGGCGCTGCGGCCATCACCTACCTGCTGGGGCTGGCCTTCGGCACCGTCGTAGGCTAGTGGAAAACCGGCCGCCGCACCGCGCGCCGTCGCGCCATGCGGGGACCAAAGCCCGCCTGGGCGTGCGCCGGGGCGTGGAGATTATTCTTACCGCCGCGCTGACCGCGGGCGCTGTGTTCGGAGCAGCACTGGCACTGAACGACCCTCGCTTCAAAGAGCTGCTGGACGTCCGGATCGGCCCGGGAAACGGGCAGTCCGCGGGGCAGCAGGACCCGGGCACTGCAGGGGAAGCAGGCCAGGCGCCCCGGGCCGAGGGCCGGCTGGGCGCGCCTCCTCCGGGGCTGGAGGAGTCTGACGCTCCCCTGGCCGCCGCAGACCCTCCGCCGCTGGGCAGCGATTCCTACCGCTTCCTCGCCGTCAACGGGGACGGCAGCCCGGTGGGGTATTCCCCCTGCAGGCCGCTGCACTACGTCATCAATGACGAGCTCGCACCGGCCGGCTCGCAGCAGCTGGTCACCGAATCCATCGCCACCATCTCCGCCGCCACCGGCATCCGGTTCATCTACGACGGCACCACCGCAGAGCAGCCCTCCCCCCAACGTCCGCCGTACCAGCCCGAGGCCTACGGCGAGCGCTGGGCGCCGCTGCTGATCGCCTGGACAACACCGGAGGTGGCTCCGCAGCTCAAGGGCAAGGTGATCGGCACCGGGGGCAGCACCCATTTCAGTTACGACGACGGCCCCAAGGCCTTTGTCACGGGCGGCCTGGACCTGGACGCGCCGCAGATCGCCGATGAACTGCTGAACCCGGACGGCCACCTGTACGCACGTGCCGTGATCCTGCATGAGCTCAGCCACGTGATGGGCCTCGACCACGTGGACGACCCCACCCAGCTGATGTATCCCGAGATCGGCACCCCCGAGGGACTGTCCGCCGGGGACCTCAACGGGCTCTACGAGCTCAGCAAGGCGCAGTGCCGGAAGGATCTCTGACCGGCCGGCTGCTCCACGGCTCAGGCGGGCAGCCGCAGCACCTCCACCGCCTCCTGGACAGTGTCCACCAGGAAAATCCGGTCCTCCATCGGCCGGCCGGCCGCAAGGCTTTGCAGCATGGGCCAGGCCGGGTACTGGCGTTCCCAGTGGTGCCGGCCCACCAGCACCATGGGCGTCACCTTTTCCCGTGCCCCGTAGTAGTTTTCGCACGCATCCTGGAAGATCTCCTGGACGGTGCCGGCAGCTCCGGGCAGGAACACGATTCCTCCCGTGCACAGTTCCAGCAGGATCGCCTCCCGGATGGCGTTGGCAAAGTATTTTGCGATGTGCGTGGCGAAGTAGTTGGGCGGCTCGTGCCCGTAGAACCAGGTGGGGATCCCGAGCGACGGCGTACCGCCCGGAAAGCGTTCGACGACGGCGGCCGCCGCACGCGCCCACGCGGACACCGAGGGACGGAAGCCGGGGACGGAGGCGAGGATGTCCAGCGCAGCCTGCACGCCGTCGTCGTCCACTTCACTGAGGTACGCGCCGAGGTTTGCCGCCTCCATGGCCCCCGGTCCACCGCCGGTGGCCACCACGTACCCGTCCTGCGCGAGGAGCCTGCCCAGCAGGGCGGCCTGGGCAAACCCGCTGCTGCCGCGCTGTGCGGCATGCCCGCCCATGACACCCACCATGGCCCGGCCGTGCAACGGGCCTGTCCGGGTCATATCGTCCAAGGCGTCACCGATGGCGTGGTCGTGCAACGCTGAGGCCAGGGTGGCGTCCAGCCGGTGCCGCATGCCGGGCTGGATGCTCCACTGGTAGATCCGGGCGTCCGGAAGGGCTTCGTAGGGGGCGTCGGGCAGCCCGGCGTACAGTTCCTGGGGCGAGTACAAGGCGGCCCGGTAGGGGTTGAAGGGCACGGTTTCCAGCCGCGGGAAGATCAGCGCGCCCCGTCGGCGCAGCAGGTCTTCCACGCCGTCGCCGAAGGTGCAGCCCAGGAAGATGGCACCCTCCACGCGCAGGCTCTGCAGTGCGCCGGTCCTCCCCCGCAGGTCCAGGGACTGCGCGTGCCAACCGCGCATGTCCACCGCACCGGCGCTGACCAGGCGGTCGAAGCTGTCCAGGTCCTGCACTTCAAGGTTGTGCGGGTGGGGGCCCACGTTTCCGGAGAGGTTCACTGTCTAAACCTAAAGCAACGCGGGCCCGCTCCCCTTGACCCGGATGGCGCGGCTGCTAGGATCAGAGAAGAAGAAAAGTATGTCCTATCAAGAGAACATATGGCGGCAAAGCGGCCGTTCCCGCCCCACCCGGGCGACGACGTCCCGCAACAAGGAACATGAGGGAAGTACCGTGGCGCACAACCTGGGTCTCAGCATCGACCGCTCCTCCCCCGTCCCGCTTTACCACCAGGTGGTGCAGGGGATCGAAGCCGCCATTTTCAGCGGCGTGCTGGAGCCCGGCAGCCGGCTTGATAACGAAATCGACCTGGCGGCACAGCTGAACCTCTCGCGCCCCACGATGCGCAAGGCCATGGATGAACTGGTCCGGTCCGGGCTGCTGGTGCGTAAACGCGGCGTCGGAACCCAGGTTGTATCGAGCCAGGTGCGCCGTCCGCTCGAGCTCTCCAGCCTCTACGACGACCTCACCAACAACGGCAAGAAGCCCACCACCGACGTCCTGAGCTTCGCCCATGTGGAGGCCGACGAGGCCACCCTGGCCACCCTCCAGTTGCCTGCCGGCTCCAAGGTCTACCACTTCACGCGGCTGCGGAAAGTGGCAGGCAAACCCTTGGCGCTCATGGAGAACTGGGTCCGTGATGACATCGCCGAGATGGATGAAGCCACGCTGTCGGCGGAAGGCCTCTACGCCATCCTGCGCCGCGGGGGCGTAAACTTCCGGCTCGCCAACCAGCGCATCGGCGCCGTGGTGGCCAACGACTATCAGGCCTCCCTCCTCGAGACCGCGCCCGGATCCGCCCTGGTCACCATGGAGCGTACCGCCACGGATGACACCGGCCGCCGCGTGGAAACCGGGCACCACGTGTACCGCGGGGATTCCTACAGCTTTGAAATGACACTCGTACAGCGCTAACGCAAGGAGCCACACTCCATGACCAACTGGGTCTATCCACTGGGCACCGCCACCGACGGCACATGGGACGTCTCGATCGGGACCTCGGACTCATCCCTGTCCGTGGACGGCTGGGCACATACCGGGCTGAAGGTGGCCACGCTCGCCGCAGGGGCCGACGTCGTCCTTCCCGCCGCCGATGAGGAACGCATTGTGGTGCCCCTTAACGGATCCTTCACGGTCACGGTCGATGGCACCGAATACCGACTGGACGGGCGCGCGTCCGTGTTTCACGGCCCCAGCGATGTTCTGTACTCGGGCACCGGACGCGCCGTCAGCATCGCGTCGGCTGACGGCGGGAGGGTGGCGGTAGCCACTGCCCCGGCACAGGACGCGTACCCCACCCGGCTGGTGACCGCCGCGGAAACCCCGGTTGAGCTGCGCGGCGCCGGCAACTGCTCCCGCCAGGTCCACAACTTCGGCACACCGGCCGCACTGGAAGCCGACCGGTTCATCGTCTGCGAGGTCCTCACCCCAGCAGGCAACTGGTCCTCCTATCCCCCGCACAAGCACGACGAGGAGAAGGACGGCGAGACCCGCCTCGAGGAGATCTACTACTTCGAGACGCGCGTGGCGGAAGGCTCAGCGGCGCCGGCGGATGCGGACGCCATCGGCTACCAGCGCGTCTACGCCTCGGACGAGCGTCCCATCGACGTGTCGGCGGAGGTGCGCACTGGCGACGTCGTCCTGGTTCCCTACGGCTGGCACGGTCCTGCCATGGCCGCACCCGGGTACGACCTCTACTACTTGAACGTCATGGCCGGGCCGGGGCCCGTGCGCGAATGGCTCATCAGCGACGACCCCCACCACGGCTGGGTGCGCCAGGCATGGGACGGCCAGGACATCGACGCCCGGCTCCCGTTCGGCGCCTGACCCCGCCAGGTCCGTGACATAGCCCTGGTGATGCGCGGGTCCCCAGCCAGCAGGAGTTTTTGTCCAGATATGCAGGCTTGAGGGGCCTCCAACCCTGCATATCTGGACAAAAACTCACACCCGGAGGTCAGCCCGCGACGGCCGGGTCCAGCTCCACCCTCACCGGGGATCCGCTGCGCAGCGACTCCTGGGCAGCATCCGCCACGCGTGAAGCTGCCACCGCATCCTCAGGCGTGCACGGGTTGTCCCGAAGGCCAAGGATCAGCTCCACAAACGCCGCCATCTCGGCCCGGTACGCGGCATCGAACCTTTCGGCGAAGGTCTGGTGCGGTTGTCCAGCGGGGAAGGCAACGCCCGCTTCGGCCGAGGCCAATGCGGTCCTGTCGTCCAGGCCCACCAGCAGCGATCCCCTGGAGCCCTGGATTTCGAGCCGGACGTCGTGGCCGGCCCCGTTGTAGCGTGTGGCCGAGACTGTTCCCACCGTGCCGTCGTCGAACGTCACCAGGGCGAGGGCCGTGTCCACGTCCCCAACAGACCCGATGGCCGGGTCCCCGTTGTTGGAGCCCTTCGCATAGACCTCCACGATCTCCCTGCCCGTCAGCCAGCGGAGGATGTCGAAGTCGTGCACGGAACAGTCCCGGAAAAGTCCGCCCGAGCCAGCCAGGAACTCGACGGGCGGCGGTGCCATGTCGCAGGTGACGGCCCGCAGTGAATGGATCCAGCCAAGCTCACCGGCCTGGTAGGCACGCCGTGCTTCGAGATAGCCGGGGTCAAAGCGCCGCTGATGGCCGATCTGCACCACTCCCTGACGCTCCCGGACATACTCGAGGACCGGCAGGGCGTCCGCCACGTCCAGTGCCACCGGCTTCTCGCAGAAGACCGGGATTCCAGCGTCCACCCCCGCCTTGATCAGGCCGGGATGGCTGCCTGTGCCGGTGGCGATGACCAGCCCGTCCAGGCCCGAGGCGAGCAGTGCTTCCGCGGACGGCAGGAACTCGGCACCCGCCCTGGCAGCCACGGCCCTGGCGTGCTCTTCGGCGACGTCCGTCAGCCGGAGCCGGACATTGATGTCCTCAGCATTAAGTACGCTGTTGAGCGCCGAGATGTTGTCCGCGTGCATGGCGCCGATTCGGCCTACGCCCACCAACCCAAGAGTTAAATCCTTCAAAGTTCTTCCTTCGTTCTGTTTTCACCAGGGAAATTGAGCCATCACTAGATCACCTTCGTGAAGGCTCCGTCGCTGTGCAGCGAACGGATCATGGCCTGGGCCACCCGCGATGCCCGCAGGCCGTCCTCCCCGGTGGCGAGCGGCGCGGTTTCGCCGCGTTCCAGGGCGGAGATCCAGGCCTGGAGCTGCAGGCGGTAGGCGTCGGCGAAGCGTGGTCGCCAGTCGGCCGGGATGCCGGACCGCTGCTGGCCTTCGTGGTGGACCACCAGTGCTGCGGGCTCGGGGAGGGCAGCCGAACCATGCTCGGACACCACCTCGCACCTGGTGGTGTAGCCGTACTGCGCATTCAGGAACAGTTCAAGGGTGGCAAGGGTGCCGTCGGCCGTCCGGAGGAGCATGAGCGCAGGGTCCTGCAGGTCTCCGGTGCTGTGCCGGGAGCTGCGCCCCGCTTGCCATGAAACTTCGGCGATGGGCGTGCCCAGCAGCCAGGGGATGATGTCGAACTCGTGGATGGCTGAATTGGTGATGGCTGATTCAGAGCTGGCACCGGGGCCCGCAGTTGCCGTGCGGCTGGTGCAGTGGACCATCAGCGGTTCGCCGTAGTTGCGGACCCGCGTGGCTTCGCGCAGTGCGGCGTAGCCCGGATCGAACCGCCTCATGAAGCCCATGGACAGCAGCCTGCCGCCGGTGGCGGCCAGGATGTCCGCCTCAGCCTCCACCACATCGAGGCTTTCCAGGATCGTAGGTGCCAGGGGCTTCTCACACAGCACAGGCGTCATCGCTTCGAAGCATTCCAGCACCAGTCCGGCATGGGTGGAGTCGTGCGAGGCGATGACGACGGCGTCCACCTCGCTGGAGTTGATCAGTTCCGAGGGGTCCGTGGTGGTCCGGGCCGCAGGCGGCGCAGCTGCCGCTGCCCGCCCGGCGTCGAGGTCTGCCACGAAGGTGACTTCCGCACCGTTGACGGCGGCGGAAAGGTTCCTGATGTGGTCTGCGCCCATGACTCCGGCGCCGATGACGCCCACCCGGATCGGCATGATGTCTTCCTGTCTGCTGTTCGTTGTCTGTGCGCAATGTTGAGCGGGGCCCGTCCGGCTTACCGGCGGGCCCCGCTCCGGTCCGTGCTAGGCGTGCCGGGGGCCGCTTTGCTTTGGCGTCTCTGTGCCGTGGGTGACGTCAGCGACCTCTGCCTGCACTTCCTTGACCACATCACTGTGGCCGCCGAGCTGTTCGAGTTCGTGCGCAAGTTCGGCAAGTTCAGCGCCGCCGGCCATCTGCGCGGTGAGCTCGTCCAGGGTGATGTCTTTTTTGTCGTAGTAGCCGATGGACTTGCCCCGCTTGAGCAGCAGGAACCGGTCCCCCACGGGGAAGGCATGGTGCGGGTTGTGGGTGATGAAGATGACCCCGAGTCCCCGGTCCCTGGCCTGGAGGATGTATCGCAAAACTACGCCCGACTGCTTCACGCCGAGCGCCGCCGTCGGCTCGTCCAGGATCAGGACCTTGGCGCCGAAGTAGACGGCGCGGGCAATGGCCACGCACTGCCTCTCACCGCCGGAGAGCTGGCCGATGGGCTGTTCCACGTCGCGGAGGTCGATGCCCATCTCGGCGAGTTCCTTTTTGGTGATGTCCTTCATCTTTTGGACATCCATGCTCTTGAAAGGACCGAAACCGCTGGTCAGTTCAGAGCCAAGGAAAAAGTTGCGCCAGATCGGCATCAGCGGCACCACCGCCAGGTCCTGGTAGACAGTGGCGATGCCTGCATCCAGTGCATCACGGGGCGAATCGAACTTCCGCTCCTCGCCCATGATGTTCAGCGTTCCGGCGTCGTGCTGGTGTAGTCCGGCGATGATCTTGATGAGCGTGGACTTGCCGGCGCCGTTGTCACCGAGCACGCAGGTGACACGGCCGTTGTCGACTGCCATCGTGACATCCCTCAGTGCCACGATGTTGCCGTAGTGCTTGCCTACGGCATCAAGCGACAGCAGGTGCACCGGAGTATGCGTGAGCGGATCTTTTTCGTTTTGCAGCAATGTGCGCTGGTCGATTTTTTGGGCATTCATTTTTCGGACCCCTTTACTTCAGTTCCGCGCGGCGCTTGACGATGAGGTTGACGATGGTGGCCAGCAGGAGCATCAGGCCCAGGAAGAACTTGAACCAGTCCGGGTTCCACTGTGCGTAGACGATGCCCTTGTTGGCCATGCCGAAGATGAACGCGCCGATGGCGCCGCCAACAGCCGAACCGTAGCCGCCGGTGAGAAGGCACCCGCCGATCACAGCGGCAATGATGTAGAGGAACTCGTTGCCCACACCCTCACCGGACTGCACCGCGTCGAAGGCAAACAGGTTGTGCATGCCCAGGATCCAGCCGCAGAAACCAACTGCCATGAACAGCCCGATCTTGGTGGCCTTGACCGGAACGCCCACGGCACGGGCCGCATTCGCATCACCGCCGACGGCGAAGATCCAGTTCCCCACGCGGGTCCGCATCAGGACCCAGGTGGCCACTGCCACAAGGGCAATCCAGATGAATACGGTGATCTGGACATCAATCCCGCCGATCCTCACTGATGACGCGAACACCGCGCGGGCGGAGGCGAAGCCGTCCATGTCCGAGATCGAGGGGGAAGATACGCCGCCGCCGATCATGCGGGTCAGGCCCAGGTTCAGGCCGGTCAGCATCAGGAACGTGGCCAGGGTGACGATGAAGCTGGGTAGTTTTGTCTTCATCAGGATCCAGCCATTGATGTATCCGATGGCCAGGGAAACCAGCAGTGCCAGGGCCACACCAACCCAGACGTTGGTGCTGAAGTACCAGCTGAACATCGAGGCGGTAAGGGCCGAACTAATGACGGCGACACCTGTGGAAAGGTCGAACTCGCCGCCGATCATAAGCAGCGCGACGCCGACGGCCATGATTCCGATGGTTGAGCTGCCGTACAGAACGGTCGCGAAGGACGAAGGCTGCAGGAAGGTCGGGGAAACCACGGCGAAGAAAACGAAGAGGACGATGGCGCCCACCAGGGCGCCGACCTCAGGGCGGCCGAGCAGTTTCTGGAGGGGGCTGCGCTTACCGATGCGTTCATCGGTCGCGGGGACGGAGGGTTTGGTCAGGGTCTGGGTCATGGGGATTCTCCTGCTATGGCGGGTTCCGGAGCCGCAAGGGCCCCGGAACCCGCTCAAAGCATCCTTAGCGGATGCCTTCCTTGGCGAATTTGAGGACGTCAGGAGCTGCTGCCTGATCGATGATCGACGGGCCGGTCAGCACCGGAAGCCCGCCACCTACGTGGATGCCGCCCCGCTTGACCTGCCAGAGGGCGTCGACGGCTCCATAGCCCTGGAGCCACGGCTGCTGGTCGACGGTGAAGGCAACCTTGCCGTCGATGATGGCCTGGGCCAGTTCACCGTTCATGTCGAAGGAGGCTACTTTGACCTTGTCCTGCAGGCTGAGGGACTCCACTGCCTTGTTGATGGTCAGCGTGAACGGCGCTCCCAGTCCGATGATGGCGTCTGCATCCGGGGTGGCCTGGAGTTTCGCAGTGACTGTGGAGGAAACCTGGGTCATGTCGGTTCCCTGGACAAACAGGTTCTCAGTAGCCGGGATCTTGGACTTCACGCCGGCACACCGGGCATCCAGTGCCACGTTGCCCTGTTCCATGATCACGCAGATGGGGCGCTTTGCTCCCAGCGAGGACAGCTTCTCCCCCACGGCCGCACCCGCGAGGTTCTCGTCCGATCCGAAGTGGGTGAAGGCGCCTACCTGCTGCCAAATATCAGCACCTGAATTCAGGCTGACTACGGGGATGCCGGCGTCCACTGCCTTCTTGAGGACGTCCTTGAGGGCGTCCGGCTTGGCCAATGTCACGGCGATGCCGCCGACTTTCTGGTCGATTGCCTGCTGGATCAGCTGGGCCTGGCGTCCGCCCTCAGGATCCGAGGTGTAGAGCAATTCCACGTTGTCCTTTGCAGCTGCTTCTTCGGCACCCTTGCGGAGGATGTCCCAGAAGGTGTCACCGGGAGCGGCGTGGGTGATGAGGGCAACCTTCATGCGTTCTGTTGTCGCGACCTGGCCGCCGCCTGCTGCGCCGCCGGCCTCCTCGGTCCTGCCTCCGGTGCTCGAACAGGCACTCAGTGCCAGCATCGGCACGACAGCCGCTACAAGTGTTGCTTTACGCCAGGAAAATCTAGCCACGAGTATCTCCTTTGATATCAGCTCCGGACTGCCACGGTGCAGTCGCCGGAATGTGCTTACTACGATCATGGTGACTTGAACCACACATGTCAATAGTTTGTCCTGACATTAGTATGTACGCACGTAATGTGGGCGCTCACGTCCGTGAAAACCGGGCGGTGTCCGCGGCATACGGGCCGCTGGCACCCTCTGTGAAACCCAAAAGGGCACCTTCGTCCCGGGAGACGACGGTGCCCTTTACGGTTAGGTGTTCTTATTGGCCCGCGACGGCCTCCGGCTGCGTCCCGGCCACGTTCTTGAAGTAGTGCTCCACGTCTTCAAGGCTCTTGTCCTTGGTCTCGGGAACGTACTTGGCGGCAAACGCTATGGCGCCCACTCCGAGCACGGCGAACACAAAGAAGGTGCTGGACAGACCGATCGCCGCCAGGAGCTGCGGAAATCCGAACCCCACCATGAAGTTGACGATCCAAAGGACAAAGGCGGAGGCGCCCATGCCGAGCCCGCGGATCTTGAGCGGGAAAATCTCGGAGAGCATCAGCCACGTGACCGGTGAGATGGCACCCTGCTGGAAGGCCAGGAAGGTCACAGTCAGGGACAGAATAACGAAACCACGGGCTGAGCCTTCAGGCAGGATCAGCGAGAACAGGCCGATCAGCAGCAGCGCCGTCGTCGTGCCTATCTGCCCAGTGATAAGCATCCGACGGCGGCCCACCTGGCCGAGCAGCCAAATTCCCACGAACGTCGCGAGGACAGAGATGACGCCGTTGGCAATGTTGGCGGTCAGCGCAGCCTCGCGCCCGAATCCGGATTGGGCGAGGATTTGGGTGCCGTAGTACATGATGGAGTTCACGCCCGTGATCTGCTGGATCACGGCCAGGCCGAGGCCCACGACAAAGATCCGCCGCAGCCAGGGGATCCCAAGGTCCCTCCAGGAGCCCATCTTGGACTTGTAGTCCTCGACGGCCATGGCCTTGACTTCCTCAAATTCTGTTCGCGCCTCGGCCTGGGAGCGGATGCGTTGGAGAACGCTGAGGGTTTCGCCGAAACTTCCCATCGAGGCCAGCCATCGGGGGCTCTCGGGCATGAAATTCATCCCGATCCACAGTGCAATGGCCGGCAGGGTGGCGATCACCAGCATCCAGCGCCAGATGCCGCCGGACTCCCCGAAGGTGTTGCCCAGGTAGGCGTTGAAGATGAAGGCCAGCAGCTGCCCGGTAACGATCATCAGTTCGTTCTGTGTGACGATCCGTCCGCGCCGTGCGCTGGGCGAAACTTCGGCCAGATACACAGGCACGGTGACGGAGGCACCGCCCACAGCGAGGCCGAGAATGAACCGGGCGGCGATCAAAACCTCGGTGTTTGGCGAGAAAGTGCACGCCAGCGTGCCCACAAGGAAAATGACCGCGAGGACCATGATCATCTTGCGGCGGCCGTTCCGGTCGGCCAGCCGGCCGCCGAACAGTGCACCGAACGCGGCGCCGAAGAGGAGCGACGATGTGACCAGGCCCTCGGTCAGGGGCGTCAGGCCCAGATCCTCCTGCATGTACGGCAGCGCGCCGTTGATGACCCCTGTGTCGTAGCCAAAGAGGAGTCCGCCGAACGTGGAGATGATGGTGGCGGTCCGCAGCGCCCTCTTATGGTTCGGAGGCTGTTGCCCTTTTACCGCCGCGACCTTCCCGGAGAGACTCATGCGGTAGCTTTCTGGACGTACTGCTGTATGGTCTCCAACTGGTAGCGGGAGACGTCCTCGGCGTTCTCGTCCTCTGCAAAGACGCTGGAGACCATCACTGTGTCATCCCGGTCCAGGAAACCGATCTCCTTCAGTCCGCCGAAGAACTCGTCCCAGTTCACGTCGCCGTCACCGATCTTCAGGTGCTGGTGCACGCGCACGGGGTTGCCCGGCGGGTTGGTGATGTAGCGAAGCCCGTGTGAGGCGTGGTGGTCCATGGTGTCCGCAACGTGAACCAGACGGAGTTTGTCCCCCGCCGCGCGCATGATGTCCAGCGGGGCGTTTTTCATGTGGAAGCTGTGCGAGGCCACGTAGACCATGCCAACATTCTTCGAGTTCAGTCCCCTGATGACCCGGATTGCGGCCAGGCCTTCCTCTACGAAGTCGTCCGGGTGCGGGTCAATGAGCAGGTCGATGCCTTCGCGTTCAATGATCGGCAGGAGCTCCTCCATGGAGCGGTAGAACGCCCGCTCGGACTCCTCAGCCTTTTCGGGGCGGCCGCTGAACTCGGTGTTGATAGTGCCGACGCCGAGGTCAACGGTGATCTGGATGACCCGCTTCCAGTAACGGACAGCAGCTTCGCGTGCGTCCTCGTCCGGGCCGGACCAGCGGAGCACCGGCAGGACGGAGGCAATTTCGATTCCCGCGTCCCTGCAGGCTTTGCTGAGCTGGCCCACCAGTTCGTCATCGGCTTTGGGATGGTTGTAGAAGGGGATGAAGTCCGCGTGCGGCGTCATCTGCATGTACTTGTAGCCGAGATCGGCCACCACCTTCGGGAACTCCAGCAGGCTGTGCGAGTGGTGGAAAGGGGTGGGATCAAGTGCGATTTTCACGTAAACACTCCATGTATGGATCCGTCAGGCGGGAGTTTTTGTCCAGATACGCAGGGTTGGAAGGCCCGGAAGTCGGCGTATCTGGACAAAAACTCCGCGGGTTAGCGGTATAGGTCAGGCTTGGCGGCGAGCTTCACGGCCACCTTTTCGCCGCTCTTCTGCGCTTCGACGCCAGCCTCGCAGCACGCCGCGGTGGCGTAGCCGTCCCACGCGGTGGGGCCGCCGATTTCGCCCTTCAGCGCAGCGTCCACCCATGACTGGATTTCGACGTCGTATGCCGCGCCGAAGCGCTCTTCGAATCCGGGGGTGACGTTGCCGCCCCAGCGGCCGGCGCTGCGGGTGTAGGGGCCCTTGTCCCCGCCGATGTTGACGATGCCCTCTTCGAAGGCGGCCTGGGTGGCCACCTCATAGCCGAATTTGGCGTTGACATAGATTTCGACGTCGGCCAGGACGCCTGATTCCGTTTCCAGCAGGACGTGCTGGGGGTCGTGCTGGCCGGCGGGGGCGTTCTTGGTGGCCTTCCCCATGCGGACCTGGACGCTGGTGATTTCCTCTCCGGTGAAGAACCGGATGGCATCGAACTCGTGGACCACGGAATCGTTGATCAGCATCTCGTTGGTGAAGCCCGGCGGCGTGGTGGGGTTGCGGTGCTGGTGGTGCAGCATCAGCAGTTCGCCCAGCTCGTGGTTGTGGATGATCTGGCCCAGGGCCGCGTATTCGGCGTCGAAGCGGCGCATGAAGCCCACCTGGATGCGTTTGTGCCCCAGCTCAACCTCAGCCTCCACGATTTTCCAGGAGGACTCGGCATCGGGGGTCAGCGGCTTCTCGCACAGGATCGGGATGTCCTTGGCGATGGCCTTCAGCAGGATGTCCTCGTGCAGGAAGCCGGGCGTGGCGATGAGTACTGCGTTGACGTCGCCGTTGTTGAGGGCTTCCTCGGCGTCGGCAAGGGCCACGGCGCCCGGAATGCCTTCAACTGCCGCCTGTGCGCGGGCCAGGTCAACGTCCACGACGGCGG
Source organism: Pseudarthrobacter sp. NKDBFgelt (assembly GCF_046097905.1). Lineage (NCBI taxonomy): Bacteria > Bacillati > Actinomycetota > Actinomycetes > Micrococcales > Micrococcaceae > Pseudarthrobacter > Pseudarthrobacter sp. NKDBFgelt. The sequence goes on from NZ_JBJURL010000003.1 coordinate 91,750, forward strand.
CAACCTCGGCTCCGTGGATTCGGGTGTTAAGGCGCTGGATGTGGTCGGCGCCCATGCGCCCGGCGCCGATGACGGCGACGCGGAGTGCTTCAGTCATTGTTTCGTTCCTTCAGGGGTCTTAGCGGATGCGGCGGTGTTGCTGTCAGTTGACGGCGGTTCGGGAACCGCAGGACAGCAGGTAGTTGCGGGTGCGCTTGGCAATGGGCATGGGCACATCGAAGGCTACCGGGTACATGTCCTGTTCCACGATGCCGAACATGGGCCGGTTGAGGGCCTCCACCGCTTCGATGACGGCGCGCAGGTCGGGAAGCCCGTTCGGCGGCTCGGTCATGACGCCGGCCAGGTTGGCGGCAGCCCAGGTCATGTTTTCCTCGTTGACTTGCCTGAGGATCTCCGGGTTGATCTGCTTCAGGTGCAGGTAGCCGATCCTGTCCGGGTAGTTCTTGATCAGCTCGAGGCTTGAGGCACCGCAGTATTCGGCGTGGCCCGTGTCCAGGCATAGGTTCAGGTACCTCGGGTCCGTGGCGGCCAGGAGGGTTTCAATGTCTTCCTGCGCGCCAACGTGGGAGTCAGCGTGGGAGTGGAACTGCTGCTTCAGGCCGAAATCCTCCAGCAGGGTCTTGCCCAGGCGGTTGTGGCCGGCAAAAAGGTCGCTCCACGCCTTGTCAGTCAGGGTGCCGCTCTCCACCGCCTCGCCGGTGACGTCGTCTCGCCACATGGCCGGAATGACCACGATGTGCTCGCCGCCCATGGCCGCCGTCAGTTCGGCCACTTTGCGGGCCGGTTCCCAGGCGGATTCCCACTGGTCCAGTCCACGGTGGAAGGCAGTGAACACCGTGCCGGCGGTGACCTTGAGGTCGCGCTGGTTCAGTTCTTCTGCCAGCCGCGTGGGATCGGTGGGCAGGTAGCCGTACGGGCCCAGTTCAATCCACTTGTAGCCGGACTCGGCCACCTCATCGAGGAACCGTTCCCAGGGCGTCTGCTTGGGGTCATCCGCGAACCAGACTCCCCAGGAGTCCGGCGCCGTGCCGATGATCAGCTTGTTCTCAGTCATTGCCATTCCTTCTCATCGATTGCTCCGCAGGTGCCGTTTTGGACGCTCAAAACGGCCGTTACGGAGCAGTCGATGGTGGGTAGTCGGGTCGCTAGTTGGACGGGAAGTTGTAGGAGGCGCCGGAAGCGTGGGTGGGTTCGGGCCAGCGGGAGGTGATGACTTTTCCGCGGGTGTAGAAGGAGACGCCTTCGGGGCCGTAGATGTGCTTGTCGCCGAAGAGGGATGCCTTCCATCCGCCGAAGGAGTGGTAGGCCACCGGGACAGGCAGGGGAACGTTGATACCGATCATGCCGACCGTGACGGAGCGCTGGAATTTCCGGGCGTGGGCGCCGGAGGAGGTGAAGATCGCGGTGCCGTTGCCGTACGGGTTGGCGTTGATTAGCTTGATGCCGTCCTCAAGGGTATCGACGCGGACCACCACAAGGACGGGTCCGAAGATTTCCTCGGTGTAGGCGGTCATCTCGGTCTTGACGTGGTCGATCACTGTGGGGCCTACCCAGAAGCCGTCTTCGTGGCCGGGGACCACCAGGTCGCGGCCGTCCACCACCATGGCGGCGCCTGCCTGTTCGGCCTCGGTGACGATCCGTACGATGCGTTCCTTGGAGGCGGGGGTGATCACTGGGCCCATTTCGGCGTCGGGGGCGGTGCCGTTGTTGACCTTGACGGCCAGGGCGCGCTCTTCGACCTTCTTGACGATGAGGTCCGCGGCGTCCCCGACGGCGACGGCGACGGAGATGGCCATGCAGCGTTCCCCGGCGGAGCCGAAGGCGGCGGCGGCGAGGTGGTCGGCGGCGTTGTCCAGATCGGCGTCGGGCATCACGATGGCGTGGTTCTTCGCCCCGCCCAGGGCCTGGACGCGCTTGCCGTGCTTGGTGGCGGTTTCGTGGACGTACTGGGCGATCGGGGTGGAGCCGACGAACGAGATGCCGTCCACGTCCGGGTGGGTCAGGAGCCCGTCCACGGTTTCCTTGTCGCCGTGTAGGACCTGGAACACGCCGTCGGGCAGGCCTGCCTGCTTCCAGAGCTTGGCCAGCAGCATGGAGGCGGACGGGTCGCGCTCGGAGGGCTTGAGGATGAACGCATTGCCGGTGGCGATGGCCATCGGTGCCATCCACAGCGGCACCATCACCGGGAAGTTGAACGGCGTGATGCCGGCAACCACTCCGAGGGGCTCGCGGAAGTTGAAGACGTCGATTCCGGTGGAGACCTGGTCCGAGTAGTCGCCCTTGAGCAGCGTGGGGATGCCGCAGGCGTACTCGATGACTTCCAGGCCGCGGCCGATTTCACCCTTGGCGTCGGAGAGGACCTTGCCGTGCTCGGCGGTGACCAGCTGGGCGAGCTCCTCGACGTGGGAGGCGACGAGCTCGCGGAATTTGAACAGCACGGCGGTGCGCTTGGCCAGGGAGATGTCGCCCCACGTGTCGGCGGCCTTGCGGGCAGCAGCTACTGTGGCGTCCAGGTCTGCCCGGTTGGCCAGCCGCAGCTGCGCGGACACGGCGCCGGTGGCCGGGTTGTAGACGTTCGTGGTGCGGTCACCCTCGCCGGCGCTTTCGGCGCCGTTGATGAAGTGGTTGATGGTGGAGGTCTCGGTTGTAACAGTCATGGCGGCTCTTCCTTGAGTTGAAAGCGTTCGGGTGTCGAAGAGGGAATCAGCCAAGCAGCTTGCGCTGGCGGGCTTTGTGGTCGGTGTAGGCCTGGTAGGCCTGCTGCGTGGAGTCCAGCTCGGAAACCTGGGAGACGGGAACGTCCCACCAGGATTCGGAGGACGGCGCGTCGAGCAGCGGGTCTGATTCGACGTGGATCAGGATGGGCCCGCCGCGCTCCGGTGCGGCTTTGGCGTCGCGGATGGCCTGTTCGAGTTCGGCGATGACCTTCTCCCCCGGTTCGATCCGGATGACCTTCACGCCCAGGGACTCGGCGTTCAGGGCCAGGTCAACGGGCAGGGTGTCGCCTTCGTCGAAGCTGTGCTGTTCCTCGTTGAGCGACCGGTACTGGGTGCCGAACCGCTGCGAGCCCAGGGACTCGGAGAGCGAGCCGATGGAGGCGTAGCCGTGGTTCTGGATCAGGACCACGATCAGCTTGATCCGTTCGGCGACGGCGGTGACTAGTTCCGTGTGCATCATCAGGTAGGAGCCGTCCCCCACCATGACGACGACGTCGCGCTGGGTTCCGCCGTTAACAGCTTCTGCCATCGCTGCGCGCTTGACCCCGAGGCCGCCCGGAATCTCGTAGCCCATGCAGGAGTACGCGTATTCCACGTGGTAGCCGAACGGGTCACGGACCCGCCACATCTTGTGCAGGTCGCCGGGGAGGGAACCCGCCGCACAAATAACGACGTCGGCCGCGTCCATGGCGCGGGACGTGGCACCGATGATCTCGTTCTGTGCCGGCAGGGGTGTGGAACGGGAATCGAAGGCTTCATCCACGGTGGCGTCCCAGCGCTTCTTCTCCGCCGCGATCTTCTGCTCGAGGTCCGCTCCGACGCGGTAGCCGCCCAGTGCCCGATTCAGCTTGACCAGGGCCTTGCGGGCATCCGCCACGATCGGCAGCGTGGCGCCGTGCTTGTAGGCGTCGATCGCAGCGACGTTGATGTTGATGAACTTCACGTCCGGGTTCTGGAACGCGGTGCGGGAGGCGGTGGTGAAGTCCTCGTAGCGCGTGCCAATGCCTATGATCAGGTCCGCGTCGGCAGCAATGGCGTTTGCCGCCGTTGTGCCCGTGGAGCCAATGGCTCCAAGGGAGAACTTGTGGTCCCACGGCAGCACGCCGACGCCGGCCTGGGTGTTGCCCACCGGGATGCCGGTCAGTTCCACGAACTTCGCGAGTTCCTCGTTGGCGTAGGCGTAGAGGACGCCCCCGCCGGCGATGATCAGCGGCCGCTTCGCAGAACGGATAGCCTCGGCCGCGCGGGCGATATCGTCGTCGTCCGCGTCCGGGCGGCGGATCCGCCACTCGCGCTCGGCCAGGAACTCCTCGGGAACATCGAAGGCCTCGGCCTGGACGTCCTGAGGCAGGGAAATCGTCACCGCACCGGTCTCGGCCGGGTCGGTCAGGACCCGCAGGCCGTGGTGGAACGCGGAGAACAACTGCTCCGGACGGGTGACCCGGTCGAAGAACTTGGACAGCGGCCGGAACGCGTCATTAACCGTGATGTCGTAGGCGTAGGGCTGTTCGAGCTGCTGCAGCACCGGGTCAGCGGCGCGGGTGGCAAAGGTGTCGCTGGGCAGCAGCAGCACCGGCAGCCTGTTCGTCGTCGCCAGGGCCGCACCGGTCAGCAGGTTCGAAGACCCTGGTCCGATGGACGTGCTGATGGCGAAGGTCTGGCGGCGGCGGGTGTGCCGTGCGTAGCCCACGGCCTGGTGCGCCTGGGCCTGCTCGTTCCGGCCCTGGTAGTACGGCATGATGGCCGGGTCCAGCTGCTGGTACTGCTTCAGGGCCTGGCCCACGCCGGCCACGTTCCCGTGCCCGAAGATGCCGAAAGTTCCCGGAATCAGCCGCTCACGGAACTCAACCCCGCCAATGGAGTCCGCCGTGTACTGCTTGGAAAGGTATTCCACCACGGCCTGGGCGACCGTCATTCTGCGGGTGGCAGTTCCTGATGTTGTTCCCATGGGGAGGCTACTCCGATACTTCTTCGGTTCGGTTTGGGGTGGTGTGGTTCAGCAGTGAGGCGGCCGTGGCCACGGCACCGGCAACATCGCCGTCGGCCGGGTACAGGAGCGTCCGGCCAACAGTGAGGCCCTGCACTCCGGGTAACGCGAGGGCTGCATGCCAGCTGGCGAAAACCTCGTCCTGGCTGCTGTCCGGATCCCCGCCCAGCAGGACGGTGGGCATGGTGGTGGCCGCCATGACCCGCTCCATGTCCGCCACGACGGGAAGCTTCATCCAGGTGTAGGCGCTGGTGGATCCCAGGCCCTCGGCGATGGCGATGGACTTGATGACGGCATCCGTGGAGAGATCATTCCGGACGCGGCCGTTGTCCCGGACCGAAAGGAAGGGCTCCACCATGGCAATGAGCTTGCGCTCGGCAAGGGAGTCGATGGCCTTGGCAGTGGCCTCCAAGGTTGCCACCGTGTCCGGGTCGCCGAGGCAGATGCGGGTCAGCATTTTCCCACCGTCGGCACCCAGCGCTTCCAGGGCGGGTGCCGTGTGGCCGGTGAAACGGTCGTCGATTTCATTGACCAGGCCGGCGAGTCCGCCGCGGTTCATCGAGCCGAAAACCAGCTTGCCTTCCAGCGCACCCAGCAGGAGCAGGTCATCCATGATGTCCGGCGACGCAAGCACGCCATCAACGTCCGGATTTGCCAGGGCAATCTGCAGCCGGTCCAGCAACTGGCGGCGGTCTGCCATCGCCACCGGGTCACTGCCGACGGCCAGGGCGCCGCGGGCAGGGTGGTCGGCGGCAACGATGAAGTTCTGCTTGCCGTACTTCAGGCCGGGGTGGCGGCGCCGGGCCTTGGCTGCCCGGGCAATGGCGTCCGGGTCCTCAAGCCGGATGGTGCTCAGGTGGGCGTAGCGGCGCGGGTCGTCGTCCAGCGCATTGTTTGAGGCCAGCGGCGTGAGGGTCACAGTGCTGCTCCTTCGGTGGCAAACTGGCCAGGTACCAGGCGGCCGCGTTCCGCGAGCAAGGAGGTGACCTCTTCCGGCGTCGGCATGGCGTCGGCGCAGGAAAGGCGGGAGGCGACGATCGCACCGGCGGCGTTGGCGTAGTCCAGGACCTGGGCAAGCGGCCAGCCGGACAGCAGTCCGTGGCAGAAGGCACCACCGAAGGAATCGCCGGCTCCCAGGCCATTGACGGTCTGCACGGGCACAGGGGCGGAAACTACGCGTTCCGTGCGGGTTTTCGCCATGACACCTTCGGGGCCGAGCTTAACGACGGCGATCTCGACTCCGGCGGCCAGCAGGCGGTCCGCCTGCTCATCGGGGGTTCCCTCCCCTACCGCCACGGCGCATTCCTTGTCGTTGCCGATGGCGACGGTGACGTGCGGCAGGATCTTGGCCACCTCAGCCCGCGCTTCCTCTTCAGATGCCCAGAACATGGGCCGGTAGTCGAGGTCGAGGATGGTGAGCTGGCCTTCCTTCAACCCGGTCCGGGGACGTGCCTCGTGTGCCTTGATGTGGGCTGTTCGGCTGGGCTCCTGGCATAACCCGGTCACGGTGGACCAGAAGATCCCTGCGTTTCGGATGGCGTCCAGGTCGAGCTCCTCGGCCTTGATCTGCAGGTCCGGGGCGGTGGGAAAGCGCCCATAGAAGTAGAGCGGGAACTCGTCCGTAGCCGGCTTGATCGCACAGAACGTCACCGCCGTTGGCCATTCCTTGACCGGGGTGACGAACGCGTCGTCGACGTTGAACTTCTTCAATTCCCGGTGGAGGTAGGTTCCAAAAGCGTCGTCACCGGTGCGGGTAATCACGCCTGTCCGGCGGCCATGCCGGGCGGCTGCTACGGCAACGTTCGACGGCGATCCGCCGAGGTACTTGCCGAAAGACGTCACGTCCTCCAGGTCCACCCCGATGTCGTTCGGGTAGATATCAACGCTGATGCGCCCGATCGTGAGCAGTTCGTGGGTCACGGTATCGCGGACCTTTCTAATTTGAACTCTGCCCTCAACAGCTAGAGCTCCAGTGACTGGCTGGCCCCTCCATGAGCGGGGTCACATCCACTACTTTGCCCTAGAATCAATGTCCTGTCAAAGGTTTGTACTGACATGTTTACAACTTGCCATAGAGGCCATTTAGCGCCCTTTGGCACGGCGTCCAGGGCCGCAGAAGGCTGGCTACTTGCGCGGCACGGCCAGCTCGCCGGTGACGTACTGCGCCCGGCCAAAACCGAAGGACCAGTCGCCCGCCGCATTCTCCACATAGCCGATGAATACATCCTCTCCAGCGATGCCAACCTTCGCGAGCTTTTCCGCCACCGCGGCAAAGAGGCGCTGCTTGGCCTCCTGTGACCGGCCTCCCTGCGTTAAGATCTGGATCATCACAACCCCGCTGGTCCGCTCAAAGCCAAGCCCGGCATCCTGGGCAAGAATTTGCCCCAGAGGGTGCTCGGTCAGGATATGGAAGTAGTCGCGCTCCGGGATTCCGTACTCGGCGAGGATCGCGTCATGGATCCCCCGGCTCAGTCGCTGGAGTTCCTCCTGGCTGCGCCCCTGGTTTACATCAATTCGAACAAGTGGCACTTTCGCTCCTTTGAAGTTTGTTCTGACATACTAACAAAGTAGGCGAATGAACCGCAACGGAGACATTGCCGCATGGACGCAGTGGGAGTACTCTTAAACAACTAGCAGATTGATAAACTGTTTGGTTGATTAAAGCCAGTTGAGGAGTGGAGCAGCAACGATGGAACCCGACGCAGCGGCTCTGGACTCGGCCTTTATGGCCCTGGCCGATCCCGTGCGGCGGAGCATCATCGCCCGGCTCAGCCGGGGACCGGCCACCGTGAATGAATTGGCGGAACCCTTCGAGATCTCCAAACAGGCTGTCTCGAAGCACATCCAGGTACTCGAGCAGGCGGAACTGGTCACCCGCACCAGGGAAGCCCAGCGGCGGCCCGTGCACCTGAATCCCGCACGGCTTGAGGCACTCACCGCATGGATCGACCAGTACAGGTTGGTCCGCGAGGGGCAGTTCCGCAGCCTCGATGCCGTGCTGAGGTCAAACGCTGCAACCGGCAGCGGCCCAGATACAAAGGAGTCATCATGAGCAATTCCCTGAAGCTCAGCGTTCCTGAGGGAGTCCCCTTCATCGACTACGAGCGCGAGTTTGATTTCCCTGTCGCGGACGTCTTCCGGGCCCATAAGGAGCCGGACCTTCTCGTCCAGTGGTTGGGTCCGCGTGGTTACAAGATGGACATCGACCACTACGACTTCCGGACCGGCGGCAGCTACAGCTACCTGCACACCGGGCCGGAAGGAGTGCCCTATGAGTTCAAAGGCATCTTCCACACGGTCCGCGAGAACGAGTTCGCCATCCAGACTTTCGAGTTCGGCGGGTATCCGGACGTCGTCAGCCTGGAGTTCATGACGTTCGAGGACCTGGGCAATGGCCGGTGCCGCCTCCGCGGACATTCGGTCTATCCCACGCAGGAGGCCCGCGACGGCATGGCGCAGTCAGGCATGGAAGGCGGCATGTCGGAAGGCTATGAGCGGCTGGACGAACTCCTCAACGGCGCCAAGGTGTAGAGCACAAAAGTACGACGACGGGTGGGTCACCTTTCGCTTCGAAAGGTGACCCACCCGTCGTCGTACTTAACAGCAACGCGGGGCCGCTTCGGGCCCGTCCACGAGTGACGGGCGGGAAGCGACCCCGCGTTGGTTCTTACTGGGAACTAGAGCGCTGCGTAGACTTCGCGCAGCAGCTTGGCGGTCTCAGACGGCGTCTTGCCGACCTTGACGCCAGCGGCCTCGAGGGCTTCCTTCTTGGCCTGGGCGGTTCCGGCGGAACCGGAGACGATGGCGCCGGCGTGGCCCATGGTCTTGCCTTCGGGCGCGGTGAAGCCGGCAACGTAGCCGACAACCGGCTTGGTGACGTTGGCCTTGATGAAGTCGGCAGCGCGCTCTTCGGCGTCGCCACCGATTTCGCCGATCATCACAATTGCCTTGGTCTCGGGGTCGGCCTCGAACGCGGCCAGGGCGTCGATGTGCGTGGTGCCGATGATGGGGTCGCCGCCGATGCCGATGGCGGTGGAGAAGCCCAGGTCGCGCAGCTCGTACATCATCTGGTAGGTCAGGGTGCCGGACTTGGAGACCAGTCCGATAGGGCCCTTGCCGGTGATGTTGGCCGGGGTAATGCCAACCAGCGCCTCGCCGGGGGTGATGATGCCGGGGCAGTTCGGTCCGATGATGCGGGTGACCTGGTTGCCGTCGGCGTCCACCTTGGACTGGGCCAGTGCCCAGAATTCGGCCGAGTCCTGGACCGGCACACCTTCGGTGATGACAACCACCAGGCCGATGCCGGCCTCGATGGCTTCAACGACGGCGCTCTTGGTGAAAGCCGGCGGCACGAAGACGATGGAGACGTCCGCGCCGGTTTCCGCCATGGCTTCCTTGACGGTGCCGAAGACAGTGATTTCCTTGTCGCCGTGCAGGACCGTGGTGCCGGCCTTGCGGGCGTTGACGCCGCCAACAATGTTGGTGCCGGCCTTGAGCATCAGGGCGGTGTGCTTGGTGCCTTCGCCGCCGGTGATGCCCTGGACGATGACCTTGGAGTCCTTGTTCAGATAGATAGACATGGTGCGTCCCTTTACTTAGCTGCGTTGGCGAGCTCGGCGGCCTTGTCGGCGCCCTCGTCCATGGTTGCGGCCAGGGTAACCAGCGGGTGGTTGGCCTCGGCCAGGATGCGGCGGCCTTCCTCAACGTTGTTGCCGTCGAGGCGGACTACCAGCGGCTTGTTCGCGGAGTGGCCCAGCTCGGCCAGCGCACCAACGATGCCCTTGGCGACGGCGTCACACGCGGTGATGCCACCGAAGACGTTGACGAATACCGACTTGACCTGCTCGTCGCCCAGGATGACGTCCAGGCCAGCGGCCATGACCTCGGCGGAAGCTCCACCGCCGATGTCCAGGAAGTTGGCGGGCTTGACGTTGCCGTGCTTTTCGCCGGCGTAGGCAACGACGTCGAGGGTGGACATGACCAAGCCGGCACCGTTGCCGATGATCCCTACTTCGCCGTCCAGCTTGACGTAGTTCAGGTCCTGCGCCTTGGCCTTGGCCTCCAGCGGATCAGCAGCGTCCTTGTCCTCAAGGAGGGCGTGCTTGGCGTGGCGGAAGTCGGCGTTCTCGTCCAGGGAGACCTTGCCGTCAAGGGCCACGATCTCACCGGCACCGGTCTTGACCAGCGGGTTGACCTCCACCAGGGTGGCGTCTTCCTTCTTGAAGACATCCCAAAGCTTCAGGATCACGGCGGCGACTTTGCCGCGCAGTTCCTCGGCGAAGCCGGCTGCTGCGACAATCTCGTCAGCCTTGGCCTGGTCGATGCCCACGGCGGGGTCGATGGCGATCTTCGCCAGCGCCTCAGGGCGTTCGACGGCGAGCTGTTCGATTTCCATGCCGCCTTCAACCGAGCACATGGCCAGGTAGTTGCGGTTGGCCCGGTCCAGCAGGACGGAGAAGTAGTATTCCTCGGCGATGTCCGCACCCTGAGCAATCATCACCTTGTTAACGGTGTGGCCCTTGATGTCCATGCCCAGGATGTTGGTGGAGTGCTCAAGTGCCTCATCGGCGGTCTTGGCAACCTTAACGCCGCCGGCCTTACCGCGGCCACCGGCCTTAACCTGGGCCTTAACGACAGTTACGCCGCCGATCTTCTCGGCAGCTGCCTTTGCTTCTTCTGGGGTGTACGCCACGATGCCAGCAAGCACGGGTACACCGTGCGCCTCGAACATATCGCGCGCCTGGTATTCAAACAGGTCCACGGTTTAGTGTCCTTCTACGTCGAAGTAGTTTCTGTACAGTCGGACACCATCGAAGACGATGACCGGGCTGCGGAATTGCACGCACCGGCGGCCTGTTGGAAACGAGCCACGCGGCGTGATGCTCCACTGGGAACTCTAGTCCTTTGGGAGGACCGGCCCGTCCCAGAGTACCCCTTATGTGAGTAAGGACACTATTCTATGGAACGTAGAAAAACCGCGGATTTACGCGGTTTTTGAGGGCTTCACAGTGCCGGCGGGGCACTCTCCGGAGGGCTGGAAATCAGCTCGTAACGGTCCTCCGAAACAAAGAACCCCACGCCGGCCGAGACGTTTCCGCAGGCTACGCCGCCGTTGTAGGCGGAACAGCGAAGTCCGTTGCGCTCAAGGTTCTGCCCGTCAGCCAGCACAGCCAATTCCGCGATCGGGCCGGCCTTGCTGCCGCGGGGGCCGTATGTTGCTTCCATTTGTGTGACTCCGGACCGGCATTCTCCGTACGTAGCCTTGTCCGGCGTCAGCAGGGCTACCCCGCCCATGTATCCGATATTCGTTCCTGCGCAGTCATCCGCTACGTCGTCCGGGGCAGGTTTCGGGTATCCGGCCAGTTCGCAGTGGGCTACCGGCACAATGGCCAGTTTGTTGTTTTCGCTGTCGCTGAAGCTGTTCTGCTCATAGGGGAGGTTGATGTGCGGCCCGCGGGCTGCCGTCAGGGAGCACGCCACTGTCCGGTCTTCGGTAAGGAAGGAGATGACATCGTCACTGCCTGAAAATTCCTGCGGGTCAACCAGCGGCGCCTGTTCCAGCTGCTCAATCGGCGGCAGTGGAGGCGGTGCCACGTATCCAGGGTCCTCCACCGTCACGGTGCAGCCTGTTGCAGCCAAGAGGAAAAGGGCGGCGAGCATCCCCCGTACAGTCCGTCGCATGCGGTCTATTATGCTTCATGGCGGCGCTCAGTCTGGTGCCAGTCCGGCTGCCTTTTCGACGACGGCGGCGGCAACAGCAGCGGGATCCCCTGCGGCGAAGTGGTCGCGCATCTGTTGTGCCCGTGTCCGCCAGGCAGCGTTCGAGAGGATCTCCTGCACTGCCTGGGCAATTCGCTGTGGCTTGGGCCGTTCCGTTTTGAGGCTGATGCCCACGCCGGCGAATTCCACCCTGGCATTGACGTCACTCTTGCCCTCGTTGATCCCTGACACCACCATTGGCACTCCTTTGGACAGGCTGAGCTGCACCCCGCCGAAGCCGCCGTTGGTGATGAACACGTCCGTGAAATCCAGCACGCTGGCGAAGTCCACGAAGTCGCGGATCACGATGTTGGGCTGCGGGTAGCGCGCGCTGAGGACCTCCGTCCCGCGGCCACCGGTGGCCACAATCACCAGCGCGTCCATGTCCTTGACCGCCTCGAGCGCCGGGACTATCAGCTTGTCCTGGTCTACGTTGTCCACCGTTCCCTGGGTCACCAGCAACGTGCGTGGGTACTGCGGCCAATGTTCCGCTTCTTCGGCACCACGTTCAGCCGCAGCCAGTGCCGGGGGCGGGGGCCTGTACGGCAGGAGTGCCCCCACATAGTGCACCGCGGGGTTCCTGTGCCGCCGTGGGAAGTCCAGGGCTTCCTGGCCGGTCTGGATGACTGCCGCTGAGGACCGGTAGGGCTCGTCCGTCAGACGTCCGTGCCTGGGGGCGGCCTGCCCGTAGGCCGCAAGCTGGCGGCGGTAGCTCAGGCCGGCGGGCCGCAGGATGACGTTGTCGGACAGGAAGCCCGCCGCCGCCTGGATGGATCTCTCTACCGGGTTGCGGGCAGGCTTGAAGCCGAAGAACAGCGGCGGTACCTGCGGGTCGCTTTCCATGTTGGGAATCGCCACGAAGTTCACCAGCGGCTTGCCCATCAAGCTCGCCACGAGGCGGTGGATGAACATTGAACTGTCCACCACGGCCACGTCGAAGGCAAAGTCCTGTTCCAGTTCCCGGATATCTTCGAAGAAGTTGCTGACGTTGCTGGCAAAGATCTTCTCCCCATCGAACCCGATGGCCCGGGGTCCTTTGAGCTTGGCGCGTTCCGGGTACAGCTCGAAGAGGTTATCCACGCGGTGCTCAATGGCCCGTTGGAAAGGAAGGAGCGGGATGTCCAGGTCCCGGAGCTTGTCACGGAAGACGGGGCCTGTGTACCAGGCGACGTTGTGGCCGCGTTCTTTGAGGCGAACCGCCACCCCCGTCATGGGGTTGAAGTGTCCATCGATGGCCTGGCTGGCGAACAGGATTTTCATGGCCGCGCTCCGACTGGTCCTGCGCTGCAGCAGGACGGTTCCTGAACCTTAGTACTGGGCGCCGGTGCCGGGCAAGGCTTCCTACCCTGGCGGCCCGGGCCTTCGCTGTCCTGGAACTGCTAGGCGTCGAGCTTGGTCAGCGGCGCGTAGCGCAGCAGCAAACGCTTCTCACCGACGTCGAACTTCACCTTGGCCACGGTCTTGTCCCCCGCCCCCTCCAGCGCGAGGACGGTACCGTTGCCGAAGCTCGTGTGGTTGACCTTGTCCCCCACGGTGACCGCCACGATTTCTTTCTGAGGCTGCACACGGTTCTTCGCAATGGCCGCGGGCACGTCCGCGTTGAATCCGGCTGACGAGTCAGCAGCGGCGCCCCTGGCCGTCCCGGCGCCCCAGAAGGATCCGCTGTAGCGGTTCGAACCGATTGATCCGCCGCCCCACCCGCCTGACTGCCTGCTGGTTCCTTCGCGTTTCCATTCCAGGAGCTCGGCGGGAATTTCCTCCAGGAACTGGCTGGCTGGGTTGTACTGGCTCTGGCCCCACATGCTCCGGACCTCGGAACGGGTGACGTACAGGCGTTTCCGGGCACGCGTCAGGCCAACGTAGGCAAGCCGGCGTTCTTCCGCCAGTTCTTTGGGGTCAGTCGCTGACCGCTGGTGCGGAAACAGTCCATGCTCCATGCCGGTCAGGAATACCACCGGGAACTCGAGGCCCTTGGCGGTGTGCAGGGTCATCAGCGTGACCACGCCAAGCCGTTTGGCCTCCGCAACGGCGGCGGCTGTGTCTTCGGCGTTCCCGCCGGGAGCGTCAGGAATCTGGTCCGCGTCGGCCACCAGCGAGACCTGCTCCAGGAACGCGCCCAGCGACCCTTCGGGGTTCTCCTGCTCGTACTCCCGCACCACGGCCACAAGCTCCGCCAGGTTCTCCACCCTGGACTCGTCCTGGGGGTCTGTGCTGGAGCGCAGCGCGGCCAGGTAGCCGGTCTGCTCCAGGACGGCTTCAAGGGCTGCCGCGGCGCCGGAACCCGCGGCCACTTCGGCGAGGTCATCCAGCAGCTTCACAAACCCAAGGACGGCATTGACGGATCGGGTTGCCATCGCCGGGGCCTGCTCGGCCCGACGGGCGGCTGCCATGAACGAGATGCGCTCACGCTGGGCCAGTGCCGCCACCGCACCTTCGGCGCGGTCGCCGATCCCCCGTTTTGGTTCGTTGAGCACCCGCCGCAGGTTGACGTCGTCGTCCGGATTCACCAGGACACGAAGGTAGGCCAGGGCATCCTTGATTTCCTTGCGCTCGTAGAACCGCGTGCCGCCCACCACCTTGTACGGCAGGCCCACCCGCACCAGCACGTCCTCGATGGAGCGTGACTGGGCATTGGTGCGGTAGAAGATGGCGACGTCCCCCGGACGGAGGTTGTCCTCATCCTGGAGCCGGTCGATCTCCTTGGCAATGAACTGGGCTTCGTCGTGCTCGTTCTCGCCCACGTATCCGATGATTTTGTGGCCGTCGCCTTCGGCGGTCCACAGCCGTTTCTCGGGACGGTTGGGATTTCGTGAGATGACCGAGTTGGCTGCGCTGAGGATGTTCTGCGTGGAGCGGTAGTTCTGCTCCAGCTTGATGGTCCGTGCCTCGGGGTAATCCTTTTCGAACTCCACGATGTTGCGGATGTCGGCGCCCCGGAAAGCGTAGATGGACTGGTCCGAATCGCCCACGACCGTCAGCTCGGAGGCGCCGGGGCCTTCGCCCACGATCTCCCGGACCAGGGCGTACTGGGCATGGTTGGTGTCCTGGTACTCGTCCACCAGGACATGCCTGAACCGCCGGCGGTAGGAATCCGCGAGGGCAGGGAAGGCCCGGAACATAAACACCGTTTCGGCAATCAGGTCATCGAAATCCATGGCATTGGCCTGGCGCAGCCGCTGTGTGTAGCCCTTGTAGACCTCTGCCACGGCCTGCTCGAAAGGATCGTTGTAGTTTGCAGCGGAGGAGTACGAGTCAGCATCGATGAGCTCGTTCTTCAAGGCGGAGATCTTGTGCTGGATGGCCTTGGGGGCAAACTTTTTCGGGTCCAGGTCCAGGGCCTTGGACACCTGGGTGACCAGCCGGAGGGAGTCGGCTGAGTCGTAGATGGAGAAGTTCGATTTCAGCCCCACGTTCGCGGCTTCCTGGCGCAGGATCCGTACGCATGATGAGTGGAAGGTGGAGATCCACATGATTTTGGCGCGCCCACCCACCAGCGCTTCAATGCGTTCCCGCATTTCCGCAGCGGCCTTGTTGGTGAAGGTGATGGCGAGGATCTCCCCATGGTGGGCCCGGCCGGTGGCGATCAGGTAGGCGATCCTGTTGCTGAGCACACGGGTTTTGCCCGAACCCGCGCCGGCTACGATCAGCAGCGCGGAACCTGCGTGCTTAACGGCCTCCTCCTGCTGCGGGTTCAGCCCTTCCAGGAGCTGGGCCGCGTCCGGCCGGCGGTGGCCGTGGCCGTGGCCCTCCGCATGCTGACCATCCGCATGCGGCGCTTGTGTGCCGCCGGACAGCCCGGCGCCCTGCCGGTTCTCCCACGGCACAGCACCGCCGGGACCGGCCGCCGTGGCGCCTTCAGCGCGCGACTTGGTGCGGGCAGCTGCCGGGGAAGCAGCCTTGAACGGTCCGT
Source organism: Pseudarthrobacter sp. NKDBFgelt (assembly GCF_046097905.1). Classification (NCBI taxonomy): domain Bacteria; kingdom Bacillati; phylum Actinomycetota; class Actinomycetes; order Micrococcales; family Micrococcaceae; genus Pseudarthrobacter; species Pseudarthrobacter sp. NKDBFgelt. Next base: position 107,123 of record NZ_JBJURL010000003.1, read on the forward strand.
CAGAGTACGGGTCAAACAACATATCCATGGTGCCTACAAGTCTAGGCGGTGGGACCGACACGGACTTCCCGGCTGTGGATGACGGGCTCCATGCCCGCGCCTTTTCGGCGGTCCTGCAAGCTTTATCCACATAGCGCTGAGCGGTGCGTGCAGGGAGGGCATGCAGTTGAAAGGCTTAGCGGATGGAAGCCATGATGACGGCGGCGGCGCCGGCGCGGAGTGAAGAAAGTCTCCATGGCACTCGCCTTGGCGACGTTGTACAAACCCTGGCTTCCGTCCGTCCTGCTTCTACTGGTCCGGGGATGATTGATCAGTTGCGGGAGCTTGAGGACCTGAAATCGCTGGCGGCTGCGCAACAGGCCCGGACCGCTGTGGCTTTTGATCTCTCCCAGCGGCGGGAGCAGGCCGCGGCCGGTGTCCCGGCCAAGGAGCGCGGCGCCGGTGTTGCCGCGCAGGTCGCGTTGGCGCGGCGGGAGTCCCCGGCCCGCGGCGGCCGCCTCCTGGGCCTGGCCAAAGCCCTGGGCACCGAGATGCCCCGCACCCTTGCCGCCCTGGAATCCGGGGAGCTGAACGAATGGCGCGCCACCCTCGTCGTGAAAGAAACAGCGTGCCTGTCCGCCGAAGACCGGTGCGCGGTGGACGAGGAACTCGCCGCCGACACCGGCACCCTGACAGGTGCAGGGTCACTGGCAGGGGCCGGGGACCGGGCCATCATTGCCGCGGTCCGGGCTGCCGCGTACCGGCGCGACCCGCACTCGGTGGCAAAACGCGCCAGCCATGCGGTGAACGACCGAACCGTGACCCT
>NZ_JBJURL010000220.1:0-507 GCF_046097905.1 Pseudarthrobacter sp. NKDBFgelt
AAGCGCTCATACAATCTCATGCGGCGCTCTCGATGCAACGGGCGCCCGCTGCTGTGAGGCCATCGACGTTAAGAAGACCGATGTCGCGCAGGAAAGTGATCGAAGGTCCGAGCCGGGGATTCGTGAAGACCGGACCGTCGAGATCGCGCAGGCGGACCCTTCCGTTATCCGCTTCCAGCAGGAAGGTATAGTCACTCTGGTAGCGCAGCTTGCGCAAGGCGATCCAGAGATGGCGCCGGATTACACGCTCTTCGCGCAGCCGGCCGACGGTCCGGTCGAGCGGCGCGGTGAGCTGTTCGCCGAGATACCTCGTTTCGGTCAGGATCGAGCGGAGTATTGCCGAGTCGTAGCCACTGAAGCTCTCGGCGATTTGCTTTTGCCCTTCCCGGGCGCGGTTATGAAGTATGGCGAGAAGCCGTAGCGCGGCCCAGGCGTGTTCGGCGTTGCAGGCCGCCTCCTGACGGGCCGCTCTCATCAGCGCGTTCGCCACCACGAGATCGGCGCACT
>NZ_JBJURL010000221.1:0-504 GCF_046097905.1 Pseudarthrobacter sp. NKDBFgelt
CGCCGTAGCTGTTCTTGGCGTTCGCGCTGATGCATACATATCGATCCGACGAACGGCCGTTCTTCGTATAGAACATCGCATTCGATATGCGAGCGTCACGGACGCTGTAAGGGTCTTTGAAGGTCGTTTGCACCGACTGCCTAATTGCGGCCCGTTCGGCCTGAGTGGCAGGCTGTTGCTTGGCGAACACCTCTGAAACTGCGGCTTGGAATTCTGGCCCACTTGTCACGCAACCTGCGAGCGGAAACCCGAATGCGATGAGGGTGGCAGCGAGAACGGCGCGCATGACGAATCCAGACGTTTGAGCCTGCGTCGCTTCTCTCTGAATGCGGGAACAGCTGCAATACGGTAGCCGCTCGGTAATTCGATCTATGCAAAGATACCGACACAAATTGGAGGCCAGCGTCATGCGGTTTGCCCGGCCAAAGAGCTGCCAGCTCGCGGCCGCCGGCTGTGGCGCGCCCCATCGAGTCGTCCGAGTGGAATGTTAGTTCATGAGCGTCG
>NZ_JBJURL010000222.1:0-503 GCF_046097905.1 Pseudarthrobacter sp. NKDBFgelt
AGATGCTGCGAACGGGGCTCGACGACGTCGGCCCGCCATACCGAGACGCGCTCGTCATCCAGGTAGCAGAAGGCGCCGTCGAACGGGTGCGACGACGCCCTGACGAGACGGTGGATGTCGCGCGCGTCCTCGCGCCACTCGATGCGGGCGTCCTCGGGGCGCCGCGGGTAGCAGCGCAAGGTGACCGCGGGATCGGGGTTCTGCGGCTCCGGCGGATCGCCCCGCCCGATGGCCGACACGGCCTGCGAGAACAGCTCCGGGAGCATGCGGTCAATCCAGGTCTGGACATCGGTGATGTAGGTCGAGTCCGTCAGGCGCAGCCGGGCGCGGGCGAAGACCGGGCCGGCGTCGATCTCCTGCGTCATCTGATGGACGCAGAGCCCGACATGGGCCTCGCCCCTGAGGATCGCCCAGTTGGGACAGGCGTTGCCGCGGTAGCGGGGAAGGTCGCCGGCATGGCCGTTGATGACCCCGCGCGCGAAACTCGCAAGCGCCGCCGGCTT
>NZ_JBJURL010000223.1:0-503 GCF_046097905.1 Pseudarthrobacter sp. NKDBFgelt
GAAGAAGATACTGGGCGAAGCCCTTAAGGAGGCATATGGAGATTTATTCGTCATAAATGAGAGGCTTACGAGGGCCGATAGGGCGGCGATCAACGGAAAGTTCAAATCAAGCCACGGTCGTCCGACAAGGTAGCTGAGCTTCAGACTTCAACCTTCCTCGCCCTTCTGGAAAATGCTGATATAAATTCGACTATACCTGACAATAAGACGCCCGGCATCGATAGCGAGAGGGTCAAGTTGAAGGATGAGATCACTGCAAGGGAAGGGGCGACGGGCGCGCAAGAAATGAGCCTCAACTATAAGATTGAGATCAACCTCCCGGCAACTCGTGATATTGAGATTTACAACGCGATCTTTCGTGCCCTCAGGGAGAACCTGCTGGATGCCTAACGCGGCCGCAATCCGCGATTGGATGTTCCGGGCTATAATGTTTGAAGCTGACGCCGAGACATTCCGTCAGGCCGGAATTAGGATCGGGGCAGACCAGACAGTGCTCGAAAGGT